>DATLVV010000318.1:0-9969 GCA_035577165.1 Steroidobacteraceae bacterium
CGCCGCCATGGAACCGATGAACTGCACCGTACATGTCACGCCGGCCGGTTGCGAGGTATGGGTGGGCTCGCAGGTGCTCTCGCGAGCGCAGGCCACGGCGGCAAAGGCCGCCGGCCTGCCGCTCGAGAAGGTCACGGTGCACAACCACCTGATCGGCGGCGGCTTCGGGCGCAGGCTCGAGACGGACATGGTCGATTCGGCCGTGCAAATAGCCAAGCAAGTCGACGGGCCGGTGAAAGTGGTATGGACGCGCGAAGAAGACATGCAGCACGATGTGTATCGTCCCGTGTACCGCGATACCCTGTCGGCCACGGTTTCAAACGGACGCATTGTCGGCTGGAAACATCGCATCACGGGCTCCTCGATCCTTGCGCGCTGGCTGCCGCCGGCCTTTCAAAAAGGCATCGACATCGATGCGATCGACAGCGGCGCCGACATCCCCTACGACATTCCGAATCTGCGCGTCGAGTACGTGCGCGCCGAACCGCCGGCCGTGCCCACAGGGTTCTGGCGGGGCGTCGGTCCCAACAACAACGTATTTGCCATCGAGAGTTTCATGGATGAGTTGGCGAAGAAGTCCAACAAGGATCCGGTCGCCTTTCGCCGCGATCTGCTCGGCAAATCGCCCCGCCTCAAGGCAGCCCTCGATCTCGCGGCATCCAAGTCCGGTTGGGGAAGCCCTCTGCCCGCCCGTACCGGCCGCGGAATCGCGCTGCAGACTGCGTTCGGCAGCTTCATCGCGACCGTGGCGGAAGCCGAGGTCGATAGCTTCGGCCAGGTGCATGTGCGCCGTATGGTCTGCGTCGTCGATACCGGTATCGTCGTCAACCCCGATACCGTGGTGGCGCAAATGCAGGGCGGCCTGATTTTCGGGCTCACCGCCGCTCTGTACGGTAATATCACCATCGATAAGGGCCGGGTGCAGCAGAGCAATTTCAACGACTACCGGATGATGCGAATCAACGAAGCACCACCGATCGAGGTGCATTTGATCAGTAGCGGCGAGGCTCCGGGCGGGATTGGCGAGACCGGCGTGACCGCCGCGCCTCCGGCTCTCGGTAATGCCGTGTTCGCTGCGACCGGCATTCGTCTGCGGCGCCTGCCCATCGACCAAGAAGTTCTATCCGGGAAGAAGCCATCATGAACGAAACCAAAACCACCAGCCGCGCGCGGCGCTACACCTTGATCGGCGTTGCCGTAATCCTCGCCGTGGTTGTCATCGGCTTCCTGTGGATGGTCGTGCTGGCTCCCCACGCCATGGATTTTGCCGGCGGCTCCCGCGTGGCGTTGACCGAGTATCACGGCGCGGACCCCACCGGCGTCCCGCCTGAACTCAAGGCCGCCAGTCTGGTCGAGCGCGGCGAATACCTGGCGCGCGCCGCGGATTGCGCCGCCTGCCATACGGCCGACGGCGGAGAGCCCTACGCCGGCGGACGCGCCTTCGTGCTGCCGTTCGGAACCCTGTACTCGACCAATATCACCCCGGACAAGGACACCGGCATCGGCAACTACAGCGACGCCAATTTCCTGGACGCCGTACACAAAGGCATCGGCCGCGGTAATACGCGGCTCTATCCGGCAATGCCTTTCGCGAGCTACAGCTACATGAGCGACGCCGACGCCGGCGCCATAAAGGCTTACCTTTTCAGCCTCAAGCCCGTGCACGCACCGGCACCGCCCAACACGCTAAGCTTTCCGTTCAATCAGCGCGCCTTGATGGGCGTGTGGGCCATGCTGTTCAATCCGGACAAGCGATTCGAGCCGCGCCCCGACCGGGATCCGCAATGGAATCGCGGCGCCTACCTGGTGGAGGCCATGGCCCACTGCGGCGAATGCCACACGCCGCGCAATTTGATGCAGGCGCTCAACAATAGAGAGAAATTCTCCGGTGCCGTGCAAGCCGGCTGGCGCGCCTACAATGTCACGTCGGACTCCAAGTCCGGCATCGGTGCCTGGAGTGAAGCGGATCTCGCGCACTATCTGTCGGTGGGCCACGCCGAGGGCCGCGGCACGGCAACCGGACCGATGGGCGAGGCTGTCGACAACAGCCTCCAATATCTGTCCCAGAGCGACATCAGGGCCATGGTGACCTATCTGCGATCGGTGCCGCCGGTCGCGACCACGGACCTTCCCGAACCCAAGGCGGCCGCGGCCCCTGCGTCCCACGCTGAAGGCGTCGCGGCCAACCTCGATACACCGGGGAAGGCTGTATACGCCGGAGCCTGCGCGGCCTGCCATGATTGGACCGGAATCAGTCCGGTCCTGCCCTTGGCAACGCTCACCGGCGTGCGGTCGGTGAATGATCCCACTGCGACCAATGTGGTGCAGATCATTTTGACCGGAGCGCATCGGCATGGCTCCGATTCGGGACCGAGCATGCCCGCCTTCGGCAAGGCGTATTCCGACCAGGAGATAGCAAGTTTGGCCAATTACGTCACCGCGCGATTCGGCGCCCAAGCGTCGTCGTTGACGGCCGACAACATCGCAACGCTGCGCGCCGAGAACTGAGCTACGGTACGCGCTCGCCGCCCGGGGACTTGAACACCACGCCGTCCTTCATGACGAAGTGTACGGTCTTGAGGGCACTGACATCTGCCAGCGGATCGCCGGCCACGGCGATCAGATCCGCGTAAGCGCCGGGTGCGACGACCCCGATCTCGCCCCGCTTGCCCAGCAGCTCGGCGGCTCGCGACGTGGCCGACTGGATGGCTTGCATCGGCGTCATTCCGAATTGCACCTCGCGCAAAAATTCTTCGGCAATCGGCTGCGACCACTTGAACCCGCCCACATCCGTGCCGAATGCCATCTTCACCCCGGCGCGCAAGGCCTTGCCGAACGATACGCCATGCAGGGCCACGCGCTTGCGGTCGCGCTTTCCCGCATCGGTGTCCGCGGGTTCCCAGTCGGTGTAATACACCTGCAGGGTCGGCACGTACCAGGTGCCTTGCCGCAGCATCTGCGCAATCTGAGCGTCGGAAAGCTCCAACCCGTGCTCGATCGAATCGCAGCCGCCGTCGAGCGCGCGCTGCAAACCCGGTCCGTTGTAGGCGTGACAGGCCACTTTCCTTCCCCAGCCATGCGTCTCATCAACGATGGCCTTCAGCTCCTCGACGGTGAGAGTCGGCTGCGAAACGAGCGCGCCCTGTGCGTCGAGCCATGAGCGATGGGTCATGTAGACCTTGATCCAATCCGCGCCCCCGTCCAATTGTTGGCGCGCGGCTTTGCGTGCTTCAACAGGACCATCGATCAGCTGGGCACCCTTGGGTACGGTTATTTCCGGAGCATAGCCTTCGAGGGGATAGCCGCCGGTGGAGGATATCGACAGGGTCGCGACCCACATTCGCGGCCCCGCTATGAGTCCTTCATTGATGGCCCGCTTGATGCCGACATCGCCGTATCCCGCGCCCTCGGTCTCCAGATCGCGAATGCTGGTAAAACCCTGCTCGAGGGCACGCCGTGCCGACACCACGGCACGGGCGGCACGGTAGGACGCCGGAGATTTCAGCAGTTGCACGTCGTAGCCACCGGCGGCCGGATCCTCGCCTTGCAGAAAAATATGCGTGTGCGTGTCGATGAGACCCGGCAGCACGGTCGCCGCGCCCAAATCGATCAACTGTGCTGCCGCCGGCAGCGGCTGGGAATTCGATGTGCGCACCTCGCTGATTCGATTGCCGCGAATCACGATTTCCACATTGCGCCGAGGCTTGTCGGCGGTGCCGTCGATGAGCCACTGTGCGCGCACGACGATGGTCGCGGGTTCGGACTGCGCGTGACCCATGCGGGCGGCGCCGACAATGAGGGCCAGAGAAAACAAAATGAATCGCTTCATGATGGAACTTGAAAACCGCTGATTAGCCGAACTGAAAACCGGAGATCCGCTTGCCGCCGATGGATTCGCCGAAGCTGCGAATTCCGCGGTCGCCTTGGGCCGCACCGGCCGCAACCATCAGGGGAATCAAATGCTCTTCGCGCGGATGCGATGCGGCACCGCCCGGCGCGTCGCGCCATTTTGCCAGCATTTGCTCCCGGGTCGCGGGGTCCTGCACGGCCTCCCCGAGCCAGGCATCGAAGGCGGCTGCAGCGTCGCCGCCGCGCCCGGAGAACATGTCGGCCAAGTTGTGATAGCTCATGCCGCTGCCCACGATGAGAATCCCCTGATCCCGCAACGGCGCCAAGACGCGGCCGAGCGTCAGATGCAGCGCAGGGTCGAGGCTGGCCTGCAGCGACAGTTGCAGGATGGGAACGTCTGCATTCGGATAGATGAGCAGAAAAGGCACGAATACTCCGTGATCGAGCCCGCGCCTGGATTCAACATCGCTCTTGAAGCCGGCTTCCTCCAGCAGCGCACGCACGCGTTCGGCCAAGTCGGGAGCGCCGACCGCCGGATATTTCAAGCGATAGGTGTGCTCCGGAAAGCCGTAGTAGTCGAACAGCAGACCGGGCTTGGCCGCGATGTTGACGGTGGGCAGCGGATTCTCCCAATGCCCCGAAACGACCAACACGGCTTTGGGCCTCACCCCGAGCGAGGAATCGATGCCGCGCAGGTAGGCAGCCAAACCGTCCCACATGTGCGGGTACGCGGCGGGCGGATCGATGAAAAAGCACGGACCGCCGCCATGCGGAATGTACAACGTCGGCAGTCGTTTGGCAGTGTTCACAGGCGATTGGTCCGGCCAACTTGAGACTAGCCGTGTGACCTGCGAACGTCAACGATGCGGGGGGATCAAGCCTTGGCGTTGATGGTTCCCGCCGTCGCCGAGGGCTGCAAACCGTCGGACTGCTGCTTGTGAGTTCCAATTGTGCCGGCGCTCTTCACCGCGGCGATCGCGGCCGCTACCGGGCCCGATTGCAGTCCGATGACTTTCTCCGCGGTCTGCAACAAGCTGCCAAAGAGGTTCTGCACGGCGCCGGTGGGAGCGTCGGCGGAATCCATCTGAGAGCCGTGCTTGTGGCCGCGAGCATGGGTATTGACGGGCGGGAATGCGGCTGAGGTCGGGCTCAGACTCGTGATTGACGACATAACGGTCTCCTTGTGGATCGAATTGGGGCCAGAGAGTTGGGAGCGGCAACAACTTGCCGCCCACTGCCGCAAAAGCGGCCGTGCGTTGCCGCCGGCGTGGCCGGAAAACCGGCTTGGACCTGCAGGACAACCTCCTCTGGACTCGGTCTGATACGAAGCACGATTCGTGCCATGCGCTGTGAGATGATGGCGATAGAAGTCGAATTTCACCTCCATGCTGGAACCATCTATGGCAACTGCGCCCGAACTCGGGGTGGGTACCCACGCGTCCTTGCCCAAGCCGAGCGTTCGCGCTCTGCGATTCCGCCAGGCGATCACCATTCTGCTGCTGTTCGGCGGCTACGGCGCCCTGTACTTCTGCCGCGCCGATCTGTCGGTCGCAACCCCGTTGCTGGCCGACGAACTTGGCAAGCATGGCATGAGTCACGGCGACGCCATCATTCGCATGGGTTCGATTGCATCCTTTGGTGTATTCGCGTACGCGGTCGGCAAGTTGTTTCTTGGCGGACTGGGCGACTTTTGGGGCGGGCGGGTCAACTTCCTGATCGGCTTGGTGGGTGCGACCGGGTTTACACTGATGTTTGCCTCCGGATTGAGCCTGCCGTTGTTCAGCATCGCCTGGATAGGCAACCGCTTGACGCAATCGCTGTCGTGGGCGGGGTTGATCAAGGTGTCCTCGAAATGGTTCGACTTTTCCTCGTACGGAATGATCATCGGTATTTTGAGCATCAGCTATCTCGTCGGCGATGCGGCCGCCCGGCAATGGATGGGCATGCTCATCCAGCATGGCTACGGTTGGCGCGCCCTGTTCTACTTCGCCGCCGCGGTGGTCGGCCTGTTTCTGGTGTTCAATTTCTTTTTCCTGCGCGAGTCGCGGGTCGAGGCCGGCTTCGCCGAAGCGAAACCGAATCCACTGAACCTGTTCGCGGAATCCGAGTCTCGTCCCAAAAGCGTGGCGCAACTGCTGCTGCCGCTGTTCAGCAGCCGCGCGTTCATCGTGGTCTGCCTCCTATCCTTGGGTTGCACCGTAATCCGGGAAGCCTTCAACTTCTGGACACCTCAGTATTTGCGCGATTATCTGGGCTATAGCAGCGGCAGTGCGGCGCGCCTCAGTTCGATTTTCCCGGGGGTCGGTGCGGTCTCCGTCCTGGCGACCGGCTGGCTGAGCGATCGGCTTGGCGTCAACGGGCGCGCACTGATCATGTTCGTAGGCCTGAGCGCCACCGCGGCGGCCCTGCTCGTGCTGATGACCATGAAGTCCAGCTTGACCGGTTCGTTGCTGCCGCTGATCGCCATCGGCACCATCGCCTTCTGTCTGCTCGGCCCCTACTCCTATCTCGGCGGCGCCTTTGCGCTCGATTTCGGCGGCAAACAAGCAGGCGCGGTTTCCTCGGGCATCATCGACGGAGTAGGCTATTTGGGTGCGGTTGTCTCCGGCTATGTCATAGGCTGGGTTTCGGTAAACTTCGGCTGGAAGGGGGTTTTCGTTGCCCTGGCCGTCGTCAGCGCCCTGGCGGCGCTCGGTGCCGGCTATCTCTATACTCTGGGCGCGAAGGCAGCCGCCAGCAAGGGTGTTCTCCCATGAGCGAAGAATCGGCCGTTAAGCGGCTCTGGTCACAGCCCGACATTCTCCACATCGAATGGTCCGACGGAATCTCCAGCGAATTCGCAAGCCTATGGCTGCGCGACAATCTGAGCGAGGACCGCGACCCCCACAGCGGGCAACGACTCATCGATATTGCGGATTTGCCGGAAAGTCCGCGGATCAAAACTGCAGTGACCCGCAATGGCGCGGTGAACATCGAATGGGAAAACGAGCCGCGTCACGCGGCCTTCGACCTCAAGTGGCTGCAGGCGCAGGCATCGAACCGCCGCCGCGGACAATCAGAATTCGCGCCCAAGCGCTGGCTCGAAGGCGCGGCTCTCGATGCGGCGCGCGATTTCGCCTGGGCGGGATTCTCCGAGCTGCGCGACAATCGAACACTGCGCGCCGAATGGATGACGCGGCTCCTACAGGACGGCATCGCCTTCTTGAACCAGGTGCCGTCGGTCGATGCAGGCATCCTGGAAGCGGCGTCCCTGATCGGGCGAGTATCGGAAACCAACTACGGCCTGGTCTACGATGTGCGCTCCGTGCCGCAACCGGAAAACCTGGCGTATTCCGACTTGGGGCTGGGGTTGCACACCGACAACCCCTACCGCGAGCCGGTGCCGGGGTTCCAAGTATTGCACGCATTGATCGCATCTCCCGACGGCGGCGAGAGCCTGTTCGGAGACGGCTACGCCATTGCCGAACACCTGCGGGCGATCGCGCCTGACGCGTTCGCGGTGTTGACCCGGACCGCAGTGCCGTTTCGCTACCGGTCAAAGGATGCGGAGCTGTATGCCGAACGGCCGTTGATTCAACTGACGTGCTCCGGCGAGGTCAGCGCCGTGCATTACAACAGCCGCTCGATTGCACCGCTGCAATTCGCCGCCCACCAGGCTGCGCCCTTCTACTCCGCCTACCGGCAGTTCGCCGCACTGCTGCGCGACCCGCGGTATCATCTGCAGCTCCGCTTGGGCGACGGTGATCTCGTGGTCTTCGATAATCAACGCACCTTGCATGGCCGCACCGCTTTCTCCTCGGCAAGGCACCCGCGGCACTTGCGCGGCTGCTATCTGACTCGCGACAGCGTGTACAGCGAAGCGTCGGTGCTGCGGCGCGAATACTATCCGGGAGTCCGTTCATGAGCATTACCGACGAGATTCTCGCGATCTTCGGCCAGCGTGGTTCGGACGCATACTTCGGAGAGAGCGTCTCGATGACCGAACACGCATTGCAAGCCGCCTATTTCGCGCAAGCCGCCGGCGCGCCGAAGAGCCTCATCGTGGCCGCGCTGTTGCACGACATCGGGCATCTCATCGAGGAGGTTCCCAGCGATCTCGCCGACTGGACCTTCGATGCGCATCATGAAAAAGTCGGCAGTGAGTGGCTGGCTCGGCGTTTTCACCCCGAAGTCTCGGAGCCGGTGCGGCTGCATGTCCCCGCCAAGCGCTATCTTCTGGCCACGGACGCCGACTACTATTCGAAGCTGAGTCCGGCCTCGGTCGTTACACTTAAATTGCAGGGCGGCCCCATGGCGGCGCACGAGGTCGCTCAATTCGAGACCGAGCGTTTCCACAAAGACGCGGTGCGCGTCCGGCAATGGGATGATCAGGGAAAAGTGGCCGGTTTGAAGACCCCCGGACTGGCCGACTACCGAGCACTCATCGAAGCGTTGGCGATTTGAAACAAAGTCCTACCCGTATTGTACTGGCAGCCGGCACTCTTGCTGTCATTGCATCGATCTCGCTGCATGCGTCCAGCTTGGCAGTGGCTGCCGTTCACAACGGCATCGACCCGGACATCACCGTCAAGAATTGGTATTGGGGCCCCGGCAACCGCTGGTCCTACAAGCACACCAGCCGCGTCTTTCCGAGCGCGACCATTTACCGCGGCACGGGTCCGGTCGCAAAACTGGATTACGCTCTTCGCGACCTGGGTGACGTCTCTTTTGTCAATCCAATCACCAAGTCGCGAATGAGCATTACCCAGATGTATGCGGCAACGGACACCGACGCATTTCTCGTCATGCAAGGCGGGAAAATCGTCACGGAGCAGTACTTCAACGGCATGAAGCCGGAGGATCGACACTTGCTCATGTCCGTCTCCAAATCCGTTCTCGGCGTGCTGGCGGGAATCATCGTCGGTGAGGGCAGGCTCGATCTGAAGGCGCAGGTCACATCCTACATTCCGGAGCTCAAGGGGTCGGCGTATGATGGCGCCACCGTGCAGAACCTGCTCGATATGACCGTCGGCATGGAGTTCGATGAGGACTACAGCTCCAAGGCAAGCGACTTGTACCGATTGGACGAGGCCGCGGGATGGGTGGAGCGCGGACCCCACGCCGCCAATGGCCTGCATGAATATCTGGCAACGCTGAAGAAGCGGCATGGCGCTCATGGCAGCGAGTTCCGCTACATATCCGCCAATACCGACGCCATGGGCTGGGTGCTGGAGCGCGCAACCAACACCGACTATGCAGAATTGGTGGCCAACGAGCTTTGGAGCAAGCTCGGCGCTGAACGGGACGCCTATGTATTGCTGGATGGCTTTCAGGCAACCTACGCCGATCCCGGACTCAACATGACGCTGCGCGATCTGGGACGGTTTGCGCAACTGGTTCTGGAGGGTGGCCGGTACAACGGGCAACAGATCGTGCCGGGCAAATGGATCGAGAACATCCGCCAAGGCGGAGACCGTGATGCCTGGAAGAAGGGCCCGGAATATCCCTACTTCCGCAAGCTTGCGGGCTACGAGAATGGTTCCTACCGCAACTACTGGTACATCGCCGATCCGCGGCGTGGCCACATCACTGCGATTGGACTTGCCGGTCAGCTGATCGTCATCGATCCATCGTCAGACACGATTGTCGTCAAATTCAGCTCCCACGCCACGCCGGCGAGCGATCAATACGACATCGAATATGCCGGTGCAATCGCCATTGTCGATGCGCTGTCCGGAGGATCGAGTTAAACCCCTAGGAGATCTGACCATGTCCATTCAATGTGGCGGCCGCCGCGCGCTGTTGAAATCAACATTGGGTATTGCGGCTTTGAGTGCGTTCGGCGCACCCGTACTTGGAATCCCGGACCGGTCCGAGACTGACGCCCTGAGCAAGGAGGAACGGGACAAACTCACCCCCGATCAAGTCATCGAGGCCATGAAGCGCGGCAATGAGCGATTTCGCACCGGCAAGATGACCTCGCATGACTATCTCGCTCAGAAGCGCACCTCCGCCGCCGGGCAATATCCAGTTGCGGTCATTCTCGGCTGCATCGACTCTCGCGCGAGATAGTCATGCGAGGTCATCTTGCCGGTGCGAAATCGCTCATTGCCGCGCTTCATGGCCTCGATGACTTGATCG
>DATLVV010000319.1:0-17923 GCA_035577165.1 Steroidobacteraceae bacterium
GATCGGCCTGAATGTCGCCCCGGCGAGCATGCGAAGTCACCTGTGGGATGAGGATTGGTTCGAGGATCCGGTGTGGCGCAAGGACCGGATCAGCGCCATCAACGTGCACTTCATCACCGCGTTCCTGGACCGCTACGTCAAGGGCGATGAAAGCCGCGATGCCTATCTCAACGTGCCGGTGAGCGAATCCTCCGCGGGTACTTGGCCGGCCGCGACACCGGCTCCGCCGTATGATGCCTACAGTCCCGGCAGCGCGACGATTACGGTGTGGAAGGGATTTCAACGCAACCACGCCACCGGTTTGGAACTGTTGCAGTCCGCCGCAGGAACGCCATGACACCGCCCCCGCTGGCCCTTGCGGCGCCCCAGGAAATCGGACTCTCCGCCCCCCGCCTCGCTCGTCTGGGTGCAGTGATGGAGGGCGAAATTGAACGCGGGCGATTGCCCGGCGCGGTGGCGCTCATCGCGCGCCGCGGCCGGATCGGCTATTTCGAGAGCTTCGGGCGCCGCGATCCGGCCGGCGCCGAGCCCATGGCGAAGGACGCCATTTTCCGAATTTATTCCATGACCAAACCCATCACCTCGGTCGCCGCGATGATGTTGTGGGAGGAAGGACGGTTCCTGCTTGGCGATCCCGTCAGCCAGTATCTTCCTGAGTTCGCAGATCTCCAGGTCGCGGTGGAGCGGGATGGAGAGATCGAGCGGGTGCCGGCGGCGCGTGCCGTCACCATTCAGGACCTCCTGCGCCACACTTCCGGACTCACCTACGAATTCCGTGGCCCGGGCGCCGTGCATAAAATGTACATGAGCGCGAAGGTGTACAGCCGCGCGCAAAGCAGCGCCGACCAGGTCGCGACCTTAAGCAAGCTGCCGCTGTTGCATCAACCGGGAACTCAATGGGAATACAGCCGCTCGACGGATGTGGTCGGCCGCCTCATCGAGGTACTGTCGGGCGTGCCGCTCAGCGTCTACTTCGAGCGGCATATCCTGAGGCCGCTCGGCATGGTCGACACGGCATTTCATGTGCCACCGCTGCATCACTCGCGTCTCGCCGAGGCTTTTCCGAAAGATCCCGAGAGCGGCTCGTCCGTGCAGCTTCTCGAAGTGCGCGATCCGCCGAATTTCGAGTCGGGCGGAGGCGGTCTGGTATCGACCGCAAGCGATTACGCGCGCTTCCTGCAGATGTTGCTCAACGGCGGAACATTCGGCGGACGCCGATTCCTCAGCCGTAAAACCATCGAGCTCATGACCGCGGATCACCTCGGGCCAATCACCGGGGCGCCGGATCTGCTGCTTCCCGGGCATGGTTTTGGGCTTGGCTTTGCCGTGCGCCTGCAGGCCGGCATCGCGCATGTTCCGGGCTCGATCGGCCAGTATTTCTGGGGCGGCCTCGCGGGAACCACGTTTTGGGTCGATCCCGCGGAGCAGCTATTCGCCTTGCTGCTCATCCAGGCGCCCGGCCAGCGCGACTATTACCGCACGTTGTATCGAGACCTTGTCTACGCCGCTTTTGACGATTAAACCGGGGCGGCAGTGCGCCGCGCGGCCATGGCATGGGAGCACGTCACATTCTTTGCCCCCTTTTGTACGGGATCGCCTTCTGCGACCCTTGAGAGATGACCTTCATCACGCCACTTTGGTTGCGAAGATGACAATAATGCGCCCCATGTGGTGCTGCACTGCGGTCGGCATGACCGGATATGGGAAAAATTAACAAGCTCTCGCTAATTGGGGCGATTCTGCTGTCCGCCGCGTATGCGTCCGGCGCGGCCGCAGAGTCGACCTTTGCCGATCAGCTCGAGATGCTCGAATGGTCGGATCCCGAGCGGGCGGCGCAGATCATCGATGCCGCACCGCCGCTGGCGGCGAACTCCAGCGCCTCGGAAATCGAAATGCTCGAGATCCGGGCGATGATTTACGCGGACAGCAACCGCGACGAGGACGTCAATGCCATCGAGCAGCGTCTGAATGTGATCGCGGCCGCCGGCGACGCGTCGGCGCTTCGTGCGGGCCGCTTCGCACGGGCGTACTCGGCTCGTCAGCACGGCCAATACGCGGCCGCCGAAGCCGAGCTCAAGGGCATCGAATTCAATTCCATCAGCTCCGATTCCGAACGCTATCGAATTCTTACGCTGCGCGGCCTGGTGCTGCGCATCCTCGGCCAAGACGAAGCGGCGCTGCCTTTCCTGGAGCAGGCATTGGATCTTGCGAACAAGATGCACGATGACACGCGCACGGTGCACGCCATGCTGTCGATGGCGCGGATCTACACGGACAGCGGCAACTATGACCGGGCCATGGTGCAGTTGGATGCCGCCCGCACTCTCGCCGTCCGCCTGGGCGACGAGACCTCGCTGGTCGAAACCGAAGAGCGCGTGGCCGATATTGCGGACCGCCGCGGCGACCGGTTCGAGGAACGGCGCGCCTCCCTGGCGGGGCTCGAACACGCGAAGCGCTCGGGCAGCAGCAAATGGCTGCAGCTGGCGCTCCTCAATCTCGGAGATTCCTATTTGAAGTCCCGCGATTTCGCGGAATCCCTCAAGTACTCCAAACAGGCGCTGCCGATCATGCTGCGCACGAATCAGCGCGACAACGAGCAAGTAACCCTGTTCAACGAAGGCTTGGCCTACATCGGCCTCGGCAGCATCAAGGCCGGCCAGAAACTTGCCGAAGGGGCGATCACCGAGTCGCTCGCCGGCAGCGATCTGTTGGATGCAAAAGAATTGCTGCGCGAATACGCGGATGCGCTGGAGCGCGCAGGCTACCTGATGATGGCGATCCAGGTTTACCACCGTTACGACGCGGTCAGCGAGAAGTTCATGACGAACACGCGGCAGCGCGCGTTCCTGGAACTGTCCGCGCAATTCGACGACGAACGCAAGGCGCGGGAGCTCGAACTCCTGCGGCGCGACAACGCCCTCAAAGTGTCCGAAATGCGCGGACAGCGCCTGCTGCAGCAGCTCATCATCGCGGGCGCGCTGTTCATCGCAGTCATCTGTGCGGCGCTCGTCTGGGCATTTGCCCGCGTGAGCAAGGCCAACGAACGGCTTCGTTTCAGCAGCGAACACGATCCGTTGACCGGGCTGTCGAACCGCCGCTATTTCAACGAGCGCGTGCTCGCAGTCGACGGTGCGCGCCCGGTGGGGGGCTGCGTGCTGCTCGCGGATCTGGATCACTTCAAGCGCATCAACGATTCCTATGGGCATCCGGCCGGAGATGCGGTGCTCGCTGCGATGAGCCAGCGGTTGGCCGAGGCGCTGCGCGAGCACGACAAGCTGGTTCGTTGGGGCGGAGAAGAATTCCTGGCCGTGCTCGGGCCGATGACGCCGGCGCAGGCGGACTTGACGGCTGAAAGACTGCTGCAGGCCGTGCGGCGCGATCCCGTGCTGTGGAATGGGCACCTGATCCGCTGCACGATTTCCATCGGCTATGCCTGCTTTCCCATGGCCGGTTCGGCCACCGACATTTCACTCGACAGCGCCATCAGTCTGGTCGACAAGGCGCTCTACGAAGCCAAGCGCCGCGGCCGGGATCGCGCCTGCCTGATCAAAGTCGTGAGCGCCCGCGACGAAAAGGACTTGACCACCATCAGTTCCGAGTTCGAGTCTGCGACCACCGACCGCCGCGTCTTGTTGGTCGAGATTTTGGGCGCCGCAGCCTAGGGATTCGCGAAAAAGGTCTTGACCGCAGCGAAGCAAAATGGCGCCACCAGCGTCGCGTGATAAGCCTCGGCGACCGCCAGCGCTCCGCCGTCGGTGGCTCCCTGCGCGATCGCGGAGGCGGCGACCAGGCCCTTTGCGACCGCGAAGCCCTGCTTCAGCCCGCCGTAGGGATCGTTGGCGGAGGCCGCGGATTCCAGATCGAGCACCGAGATCGAGGCGGATGCGGGTGCGCGCGATGCCCAATAGCTTTGCATCAGCGCCGAATTGAGCCAGAAGACCAGCGGATCCATTCCGCCGCCGCACAGCAGTGTGGGCGCAGCCGGAATCCAGTTGCGCAGATCATTTGTTTTGAGCGCCTGCCGCCACGGATGACCCGGAGTTGCCGCAGCGACACCGGTGGTGGCGGCCGGCCAGCCGCCGTCGGGATTCGCTTGCGCGTCCTGCAGGTAACTCAGACGGTAGGTGTTCTTCAGCAGATTGGCCGGGCCGAAACCCAGTGCGAACACTTCAGCGAGGTCCGCCGGGGTCGTGGCCGGCGTATCGGCGGCGAATTGGGGGGCGGGCGGCGTCGCGCTGAACAACTCAAACTCCGGAAGTTTGCCCTGCGAATAGAGCTGGCTCCGCGGCGTCGTGGTCGGCAACAACGTCTCGATTCCGTCCGCGTATTGCGCCTCGAAGACGTCGGCGGGATCGCCGTAGATGTTGCCGTAGGCCCTCTGGTAGGCCGTGATCAGAAGCGTGGAGGATACGGGGGCGTCGCCGTTGACCTCGCCGAAGAAGACGGCGTCGACAAAGGCAGCCAGCGCATACGGCCCCGACATCGGCGCGGCGGCGGTGACCGGCATCCCCGCTGCCTGCATCGCGCGCTGGGTCGCCATCGCCACATAGCCGCCCTGCGAATAGCCCGTGATGAACAACTGCCCGTTGTCCTGCGTCAAGGTCACCGACGCCAGCGGCAGCGCCGTGCGCGCGGCGGTCAGCGCGTCGATCATGTCCTTCGATTGCTGATCGGCGATGAGGTAGGGATGGTAGCCGAGAGTCGATGAATCGTAGCCGGCGTAATTCGGCGCGACGACGATGTAGCCCTTGGACGCGAACACTGCGGCCAGGGCCAGAGTCTCTGCATTCTGCAGGTCGGCCATGGTGAATTTGCGGTCGGTGGTCGTTCCGTGCGCATACAGGACGATCGGGCGTTTGCCGGTACAGGTCGACCCGGTTCCCGTGGGTACCATGAGCGCGGCGGACGCGGTCGTGGGTTCGTTGGCGCCGCCGACGGTCTCGTATTTCACGTCATACATGAGAACATCGCAAACCGGCGTGCCACTAAGCGCCAGCAATTGCTGGTTCGCTGCCAGGTTCAGTTCGATCAGCAGGCTCGACGCGGTGACCGTGGACAAAAGTCCGGGCGGACTTTGCAACAAGGTTCCGCGCGATGGAGTCGCGGCGACTCCGCCGGAGCTGTCCATCCCGTTCTTGCCGCCGCAGGCAACCAGCATGCACGCGGCCAGCAGCGAAGATAAATAACGCATACCAGTTAGACCTTGCACGGCGCCGTTCGGTTCGCAGCGACAGCGTAGGAGAGTGGCTGAGTATGTCCCTGGCAAACGCCTACACCGGGCAAAACGCCTACATCGCGTCGTGAAATATCAGCCCCAAGGTGCGGCGAAACCCGCCATGCACCCTGGAAACGCCGTGACGGACCTGAACTCTTGCCGAGCCGCGGGCGCTCTCGACCGGCCGCTCCCTCACGGGTATCACCGCAAAGGCTCCCTGAACCAGCGGCAGCACCATCGGCCTCGATTGCCGCCGCGGGCGCTGCTCGACCAGGATCAATTCGCCACCGTCGAAATCGATGCCCGGACGATCCAGCAAGAGAATGGCTTGCAGGGGAAAATGAATTTCTCCATACAGGTCCTGATGCAGGCAGTTGTAGTCGCCCGGGCCGTAGCTCAGGAGCAGCGGAGTGGGGCGCGTTTGACCGGCAGCCGCGCACCGCGCCACTACAGAATCGTGATCCGCCGGCCAGTCGGCGCCGCGTCCCAGGCGCACACTCCACGCATTGGCGATCGGCGCCAGCCGTTCGTAGAATGCCCGCCGCAGCGCCGTGACCAGGTCGGGCAAGGGCCGCGCAAAATATTTGTACTCCCCGCTGCCGAATCCATGCCGCGCCATGGTGACGGTGGCGCGAAACGTCCCGCCTGCCGACGCATAGAGCTGCGCAAGCTCGGCGCAAGTAGCCGCGTCGACGAGCGGTGAGGTGACTGCGAATCCTTCGCGATCCAGGCTCTCTTGAAGCGCTCCGGACTCGAGCGCCGCGACGGCTGCGGCGGCCGACGGCGCAGGCATGCGGCGCGGCGACGGGGTCATGAGACGCGACGGCGCCGTTCGGCATCGATCAGGACGCGCTTGCGCTCGAGTCCCCAACGGTAGCCGCCCAGCGCGCCGTTTCCGCGCAGCACACGATGACAGGGCACGAGCACGGCGATGCGGTTTGCGGCGCAGGCCGAGGCTGCCGCGCGCACCGCTTTCGGCGCGCCGATTCCGGCCGCAAGTTCCGCATAGCTCACAACACTGCCCTCGGGTACTTGCAGCAGGAACCGCCAGACGCGGATTTGGAAGGCCGTACCGCGCAGATCGAGCGGCAGTTCCGGCCGCGGCGCGTTGCCGGCGATGTGCGCGTCAAATGCCTGCATCCAGGCATCGAGTTCGCCGGAACCGGCCATGCTCGAGGGCGTATGCGTTGCGTTCGGAAATTCATTTTTAAGCTGCGCGATCAATGCCGTCGTGCTGGTGCCGAATTGCGCGAAACACACGCCGCGATCCGTGGCGGCCATCAACAGGGGTCCCATCGCCGTGTCGCGCGCGGCGTACGCGATGGTCTCGCCGGCCCCGCCCCGGCGGTAAGCCGACGGCGTCATCCCCAAGCTGCGCGGCGCGTGGCTGTAGACCCGGCTGGTCGATTCGAAGCCGGCCTCGGCGATGGCATCGACGATGCTCTTGCCGGCCTTCAGTCCGCTCTTCAGGCGGCGCAGCCGCGCGGCATCGTGGTACATCTTCGGCGACACGCCGAGCACTGCTTTGAACCTGCGCTGCAGGTGCGCGGGGGATAGATGGGCCCGCTTGGCCAGATCTCCGAGCGTCAGGCGTTCACTGGCATGCTGTTCGATGTATTGGGCGACGGTTTCAATGACCCGGCTCACGCGGTCGTGCGAGGCGCGGGGACGGCAGCGCTTGCATTCTCGCAATCCGGCGGATTCGGCCGCCGCCGGATCCGGGAAAAAGCGGACGTTTTCCGGTTTGGCGGGACGGGATGGACAGGAAGGCCGGCAATAGACCCCCGTGGTGATGACCCCGTACACGAACAATCCGTCGCTGCGTGGGTCGCGGTCCGCGAGCGCGCGGCGCATGGCGCCCTCCGCGGGCATTTTCCTCGTCATTGTCGATGTGTCGGTCATGTGAAGCTCCCGGTAGATTTACATGAGCAACCTACAGGCACCGTCAATCGGAGGCACTCCGATTCTTGCGCAGTTATCGGCCGGGAGCCTGTCAGACAGGCTCCCGGAATCAGCGGGTCGGCGATCTGCGGCGCAGCAGCGTAAGCGCCAGCACCGCGGATGCAATCATAAGAAACAAACTGACGGCGTTCAGCGCCGGAGTCGCGCCCTCGCGCATCCGGCCGTACATCATCACCGTCAGCGGCGTGTCCGCGCCGACCAGCATCAGGGTCGTGTTGAAGTCCGCGAATGACATCAGGAAGGAGATGGCGGCGGATCCCCATAGTGCCGGTCGCAAATACGGCAACAGAATGGTGCGAAATACCGCGGTTTTCGAGGCGCCGAGATTGAGCGCCGCTTCCTCGAGAGTGCTGTCAAAGCGCCGCAGGCGGGCGCTGATGGTGAGCGTGGCGATCGTCGCGATGTAGGAGAATTGACCGAGCACCACCAGCGGCAGCCCGGGGCGCAGAAAATCCAATTCCAAGCCGAAGGTGTCGTCCGCGAATTCCGCAATGCGGCTGGCGAAGGCGAGAATGGAAATGCCGAGGATGACCCCGGGGATCACCAGCGGCGCCAGCATCATGACCGAGAGAACCTGCTTGCCCCAGAAGCGGCCGCGCTCGATGAGAAATGCATTGGTTGTGCCGACCAGCGCGGACAGGATCGTCACGCAGACAGCGACGATACAGCTGGTCCAGATGCTGCCCAGCAAATCGCCGTCGGCAAAGAGACCGGTGCGTCCGAGTGCCGCATTGCCGAGAAACCAATCGAGGGTAAAGCCGCGCCAGGGGGGTGCCGGGTAGGGCGCGTTGTTGAAGGCGAACACCGCAACCACGGCCAAGGGCAGAAACAGGAACGCGAGAAACGCGATCAGGTACACCGCGGTCGCGGTGCGCAGCCAAACAGGTCGCGGCAGCGAGGGAATCATGTTCGCCGCATCACGTCGCCAAATCGCTGGCCGCTCAGGCGAAGACCCAGAATCACCAATGCCGTGGACAAAGCGAGCAACAAGAAGCCGAACGCGGCTCCCTGTTCCCAGTTGAAGCGAGTGATGAACTGGGTGTAGATCTGCTCGGTGAACCACTGCGAATTCTTGCCGCCGAGCAGCGTCGGGGTCAGGTAATTGCCCAAGGTCAGCATGAACACCACGATGCAGCCGGCGGTGATGCCGGGCGCCGCATGCGGAATCACGATGGTGCGCAATATGGAAAACCCGCCGGCGCCGAGGTCGTACGCCGCTTCGATCAGCGAGTTGTCGAGACTTTCCAGGCTCGACACCAGCGGCACGACCATGAAGAGCAGGGAGGTGTACACCAACCCGACCAGAATGGTCGCGTCGCGATACAGCAGTTCGACCGGCACCGCCGTCAGGCCGAGCTTGACGAGCAGCGCCGGCAGAACGCCGGACTCTCTCAGCAAGATCATCCATCCGAGCGTGCGCACCGTTTCGCTGACCCAGAATGGAATCAGACAGATGATGAACAGCAGCGAACCCGCGCGCCCTCGCGCCAGTTTTGCAATGATCCACGCGACCGGAAAGGCCAGCAACAACGTCAACAGGGTGGCGGTCACCGACATCAGCGCCGTTCGCACGAAGACATGCCAGTACAGCGGTTCGGTGAAGAACGTCCTGTACTGCGCCAGGCTCGCCGCGTATTGGCGCGGTCCGACTCTTTCGCGGAACGACAGCACGGCCAGATCGGCATGCGGCAATATGATCAGGGCGCCAAGCCACAGCAGGGCCGGCGCGAGCAGCAGGCCTACACTCAAGCGCGCGTGCCAGCGCGAGTCCAGGGTTTTAAGCATCCTGCCCCGCCGCACCGGCGCGCGCAGCGAAGCACACGGCCCGGGAAGGATCGAAGCTGAATGCCACTTTCTCCTGCGGCCTCAGGTCGGAAAATTGCCCGGTCTGGGGCAGGGCGATGCGAAATTCACGGCGGGTCCGGGCCTCCTGCAGCAGGACGGCTGAATTCGCCCCGTCGAACAGCACGCTCTGCACGTCGCCCGCGTGCCCTGGATGATCGGGCGGCAGGTCCGCGGCGCTGCGCGCCAGCATGGCCACTTCGGGACGCACGAATACCTCGACGGAGTCGCCCACGGCAATCGCGCCGCTCTTGAGCGCATGCACCACCCAACCGTCCGCGGTGGTGATTTCCGCGAGTGCGCCGTCGTTGCCGGTGGTGCGCCCGACGATGCGGTTGTTCGCGCCGACGAAGCCCGCCACGAACGGCGTTTGCGGGCGGTAGTACAGATCCTGCGGGGTGCCCAGTTGTTCGAATCGGCCGTGATTCATCACCCCCACGTGATCGGACAGCACCAGCGCTTCCGACTGATCATGGGTGATGTACACGAAAGTCGTTCCGAAGGATGCCTGCAACTGCTTCAATTCGATCTTCATGTGCTCGCGCAGCTTCAGATCGAGCGCACCCAGCGGTTCGTCCAGCAACAGCAAGGTCGGCTCCAACACCAGGCTGCGCGCGATGGCCACGCGCTGCCGCTGACCGCCCGACAACTCATCGACGCGCTTGCCCGCGGCATTGCCCAACCCCACGCGCTCCAGCATGGCATTGCTGCGTTTGAGTCGCTCGGCGCGGGCCACCCCGCGCCGAGCCAGCCCAAACCCCACGTTTTCACCGACCGACATCATCGGGAACAGCGCCAGCTGCTGAAACACCATATTCACCGGTCGCCGATTCGGCGCGATGCCGCGCATGCTGCGGCCGCCGATGGCGATGTCGCCGCCATCCGGCGCGATAAATCCCGCGATCATGCGCAGCAGGGTCGTCTTGCCGCAGCCCGACGGACCCAGAATCGAAAAAAAGCTGCCGCGTTCAACTGAAAACGACAGCGAGTCCACGGCGGTGTGATCGGCGAAGCGCTTGACGACGGCGTCCGCCGCCAGATCGGGCGTGCTCAATTGGCAGCCTTCACGCGGTCGAGCACCC
The DNA here is from genome assembly GCA_035577165.1 of Steroidobacteraceae bacterium. Classification (GTDB taxonomy): domain Bacteria; phylum Pseudomonadota; class Gammaproteobacteria; order Steroidobacterales; family Steroidobacteraceae; genus Bog-1198. Next base: position 10,102 of record DATLVV010000319.1, read on the forward strand.
GCCCTTCCATCTCTTCGAGGCCGCGAGGTATGGCCGGGTACCAATGAATGCGTTTTAGATCCCCGTTGGGAAAGGCGGCGCCAAACTGCGCCTTCAATTTTGGGTCGATCAGCGGCGTGGTGTTCATGGCGGCGGAGAAGCTGCCCACCGACTTGATGATGCGTGCAGCATTTTCCGGGCGCATGGCGAAATTGATCCAGATATAGGCTGCCGCGTCATTGCGGCCGCGTGCGGGCAGGGCGAAGGTATCAAGCCAGCCGAGCGCTCCGGAACGGGGCACGATGAATTGAATGTCGGGGTTCTCGCGATTCAGGGTCCATCCGCCGGTGTCCCACATCATGGCGGCCACAACCTCGCCGGTGCGGATGCCATTGAGCAGCTGATCCTTGTTGTCATAGAAGAATTTGAAATTCGCCTTGCATGCGATCATCGCGGCGCCTACCTGATCCATGAGGGCGCCGTATGCCTTTGGATCCGCATACAGCGCGAACGGATCCTTGCCGGCTGCGAAGGCGAACGCCATGAGGGTCGGCCGCTTCAATCGTACGGCGGTTTTGCCCTTGAGGTCGGCGCGGCACAAATCGGCATAGTCGGCAATCTTGGCGCGTTTGGCGTTCACGACCAGGCCATCGGTCCCCCACAAGTAGGGCAATCCATACACCTTGCCGTCGACCGTGGTGTTCTTGCGGACGATGGCCAGAAATTCCGGCTGAAATTGTTCCAGCTTGACCTTGGTGAGGTCCATCGGCTTATAGATTCCGAATTCGCGCTGCGCGGCCATGATTCGATCCTGGGACGGCTGCGCCAGGTCATAGCCCGCCCCACCGGTGGCCCGCAACTTGGAGATTATCTCCTCGTTGTTCGACAGGGTGACTTCGACGTCGATGCCGGTTTCTTTTTTAAATGCCGCGATCAGGTCCGCTGGTACATAATCGGCCCAACTGATGATGCGCAACTTGTCGGCCTGGGCGGATCCCGCCCCCAAGCTCAAGGCGAGTACCAACGAGGCTATCAAGATGTGTTTCATCGATGCTCCCTCTGATCCCAGCGGCATCTTACCGAATCCTCGCTCGCGCCGCTGAATCTCGCGTGCCCACTGCCACAGCACGCCCCGATACCGAATCCAGCACGCTGGCAAAAGTCGGCTGGCGCCTGATTCCCTTTTTGGGCTTGCTGTACTTCGCGGCGTTCATCGATCGCGTCAATGTCGGCTTCGCCGCCGCGCAGATGAACCGCGATCTGGGATTCTCGGCGTACGTATACGGACTGGGGGCGGGCATCTTTTTCATCGGCTATTCATTGTGCGAGGTTCCCAGCAATCTGATCTTGCACAAGGTCGGCGGCCGGCGCTGGCTGGCGCGGATCATGCTCACATGGGCGGTCGTTGCGGGTGCAATGGCCTTGGTCAAGGGCCCGACCGGCTTCTACATATTGCGTTTCTTGTTGGGAGTCGCGGAGGCGGGCTTTTTCCCGGGGGTCATTTACTACCTGACCTACTGGGTGCCTGCCTCCGGACGTGCGCGCCTCGTGGGGGCATTCATGACCGCCATCCCGATCAGCACGGCTCTCGGCGGTCCTCTATCGAGCGCAATTCTGGGTCTCGACGGCATGCTCGGGTTGGCCGGCTGGCAGTGGCTGTTTCTGATCGAGACCATCCCGTCCCTGATTTTGGGGCTGGTGACGCTCGTATACCTTCCCGACACACCGGCACAAGCACGCTGGCTGACCGTCGAGGAACGACGTTGGCTGACCGCAAAGTTGGATGCAGAGCAGTCCGCCCATGGCGGCGGCCGCCCGGTCACAATCGCAGGAACCCTGATGAGTCCGCGAGTTCTCGCTCTGAGTCTGTGCTATTTCGGCGTTGTGCTGGGGTTGTATGGGGTGATCCTTTGGGTCCCCCAAATCCTGGCCCATGCCGGCATCGCCCCCGGCAGAGTCGGGGCGGCGGTGGCCATTCCCTATGCCGCGGCTGCCATCGCCATGGTGTGGTGGTCGCGCCGTTCGGACCGCCGGCAGGAGCGCGTCCGGCACATCGCAGTCGCATCGGTGGTGGCTTTTCTCGGCCTGGCCGGGTGCGCCGCTCTCGTGGATTCGCCGCTATTGTCGGTGGCCGCGATCTCGATCGGCGCCGCCGGTACGCTGGCCATCGTGCCGATTTTCTGGACGTTGCCGGCCTCTATTTTAAGTGGTGCGGCAGCCGCCGGCGCCATCGCGCTGATCAACGCGATCGGCAATGTCGGGGGATTTGCGGGTCCCTTCGTGATCGGCTGGATCAAGGAGTCGACCGGCAGCTTCACGTGGGGGTTGCTGGCGGTCGCCGGCGGAGTTTTGATGACGGGCATCATTGCCCTGATGATTGGACACGATCCCCCGGGGAAATCGCCTAACAAATCCGCCGCTCGCGCGGCATAATCGTCCCGGTCCCCCGCAGGAAAGCCAAGCCATGATGGATATCGATCAACTTGAAATTGCCCATGTACCGACCACCGGTGTCCGGCGCGTGCATGAAACGCCGATCGTCGTTGCCACCGACGCCGGCCTCAAGGGTTATGGCTGTCTGGTCGACGACCCGAAGAGCTTTGCGATCGAGATCGTTCCTTGGCCGGCGCAGGGCTGGCGGGCCATCGACCCCCATACCGGCGATCAGGGCGGGGTCACCGAGGGTCTGTTCGAATTTTGCTGGAAGGGTGAGACTCTGTACGCGCGCAACAACGCCGTGGGCGACAGTTATCTCTTCGGCTGGAGCAATTGGCCGGAGGATGCCGCGGCCGGCGCCACCGGCCGGCTGCGCGAGCACGCCCTGATCTGGCGCGCGAATTATCACCCGGACGGCGGCCAGCTCTTCTTTCCGCTCAAGGGGCAGAGTTTCGTGATTCCCCTGGCGCTGCCCGGCGATGACATCACGCCGCAAAAGTTCGTGACCTTTTGGTGCGACGGCGGCCGCGGTCTTTATCTGCATCCCAATGTGTGGCATGGCGCCGTCGTGCCGCTGGACGACGAGGCCGAATTCCTCGATCGCCAGGGTCGCGTGCATGCCCGCGTTTCCGTGGATTTCGCCAAGGAATTCGGCCTGTATCTATCGGCGCCGCTGCGGCGCCCCGCGTGATGCGCAAGCAGACCGCTTTTCTCTTCGATCTTGACGGGACTCTCATCGACAGCGTTTACCAGCACGTGCTGGCGTGGAAATCGTCGCTGGATCAAGAAGGGATCCCTCTGTCGGTGTGGCGCATTCACCGCAAGATCGGCATGAGCGGCGGATTGTTCGCACACATCCTGTTGCGCGAGACGGGATTCGACAATACGCCGGAGCGCCTGGAGAGATTGCGCGCGCGACATAGCGAGGCCTACCGGGCGCTGTCGGGGAGCGTGCGGCCATTGCCCGGTGCACGCGAGCTGCTCGATTACCTCACGGCGCAGGGAACGCCATGGGCGATCGCCACCAGCGGCCGCATGGAGACGGCCGGTCCGAATCTGGCGTCGCTCGGCGTCGATCCGGCGAAGGTCCCGGTGGTCACGCGCGATCAAGTGAAATATGCCAAGCCCGATCCGGACTTGTTTTTGACGGCTGCCGATCGTCTCGGGGTGGACATTCGCGATTCCCTCGTGCTCGGCGACAGCATCTGGGACATGATCGCCGCACAGCGTGCGCGCGGCCTGGGTGTGGGATTGTTGTCCGGCGGATACGGCGAGGAAGAGTTGGCGCGGGCCGGCGCGTTTCGAGTCTATGAAGATCCCGCCGATCTGCTCAATCACATCGATGAAGTTGCCGCGCGACCTTGAACGCGCGGCGCCCATGGCATGACTGTCGCCTATGGCACGACCGTGGTGAATAGATAAACCACGAAGATCGTGAGCAGCACGATCCCGTGCAGGATGATGGTGCGCCCGGTTCGCAGCACCTGCGCGGTGATGAACAGCGAGAGGACCAGCAGTAGAGTGGACTTCGCGTCTATCCCCAGTTGCAGATGCGTGTGCGTGTAAAGCGACAGGAAACCGACCGCCGGAATAGTCAGCCCAATGGTGGCGAGCGCCGATCCCAAGGCAAGGTTGAGACTGGTCTGCAGGTGATTGGCCCGCGCGGCCCGCAACGCCGCGAGCCCTTCGGGCAACAAGACGATGGCGGCGATGATGACCCCGACCACCGCATTGGGTGCACCCACAGCCGACACCGCCGCCTCGAGGCTGGGGGCAAGTTTTTTCGCCAATAGCACCACCGCGCCCAGGCAGAACAGCAACAGCAGAGAATTCAACGCCACTACCATGTTGCTGGGCGGCGCCGTGCCTGGCGTCGATTCCTCCGCGACATCGTGCAGGAAAAATTGCCGGTGCGCGACGGTTTGCGTGAATACGAACGCGCCGTAGATCACGATCGTAACGATGGCGATCAGCGCAAGTTGACTGGGGGAATAATAGGGTCCGGCAGCGGTAACGGTGTAGTTGGGGAATACCAAGGTCATAATGACGATGGTTCCCAGCGCCACCAGCGCCGCGCTCACACCCTCGAGGCTGAAGCTTTGTTGGCGGTGCTTGACGCCGCCGACCAGCAGGCACAGCCCGATGATGCCGTTCAAGATGATCATCACCGCGGCGAATACGGTATCGCGTGCCAAGCCGGCAGCCTCCTCTCCACCGGCGCTCATCAAGGAGACGATGAGAGCGACCTCGATCAAAGTGACGGCGAGCGCGAGCACCAGGGTGCCGAACGGCTCGCCGGTTCTGTGGGCGACACCCTCGGCATGGTGGACCGCGGCGAAGACGCTGCCGGCCAGCGCAAGCGCGATCAAAGCCGTCATGAATGGGCCGCCCGCGCCGACACCGGCAGCGAGCAGCACCGCTCCCGCAAAAATCGGCGCGGCGACCGTCCAAAGGGGAATTTGTACGCTGGATTGCATGGCTTCGGCTATTCTCGCAGATATGGTTGGAAAATCGGGGCAATAATGAAAAGGATGGGATTGCAACGGCTGAAAATCTGTTTGAGTGCAGGCACCTTGTGTGCCGCCGTTGCCGCCGGCGCCCCCACCGCTGCGCCGGAACCGGTGCGCGCCCAAGCGCGTGAAATCTTTGCGCACATCGTCGGCATCGAAAGCTCCATCGGCAAGGGGAAGGTGCCGGTGGTGGCGAAATATCTCGCGGAGCGCTTTCAGGCCGGCGGATTTGCCGCCGCGGACATCCATATCCTGCCGTTGGGCGAGACCGCATCCCTGGTCGTTCGATACCGGGGCAACGGTCGTGGCGGACGGCCCATTGCCTTCATGGCCCACATGGACGTGGTCACCGCGAAGCGCAGCGACTGGCAGCGGGATCCCTATCACCTTACGGAAGAGAACGGATTTTTCTACGGCCGGGGTACGTCGGATGTCAAGCAGGAAGTCGCCCTGCTGACCGCGACGTTTCTGCGCCTCAAGGCCGAGGGCTTCGTGCCGACACGCGATCTCATCATCACGTTCAGCGGCGACGAAGAAACTGCACAGGCAACGGCCAGAGATCTCGTCACCGCGCATCACGACCTGGTGGATGCCGAATTCGCCCTCAACGGCGACGGCGGCGGCGGGGTGTTGAGCGAAGGCAGCGCCAAGCCGGTCATCTTCTACGTGCAGGGCGCCGAGAAGAGCTCCGCGCAATTTCTCCTGACGACGCACAATCCCGGCGGGCACAGTTCCGAGCCGCGGCCCGATAATGCGATCTACGATCTGGCTGACGCGCTCAAAGCGGTGCAGCGCTACGAATTTCCGGTGAAGTGGAATGAATGGACCGTCGGTGACTTCAAGGCGGCCGCCTTGGTGACCCAAGGTACGCTGGGCGCGGCGATGGCGCGTTTTGCGGCAGACCCCGGCAATGCGGCAGCGGCGGCCGAAATTTCCAAGTCCTCATCCTTCGTCGGCCGGCTCCGGACCACCTGCGTGGCCACCATGCTCACAGGAGGCCACGCGGAGAACGCACTGCCGCAGTCGGCGACCGCCACCATCAACTGCCGCATCTTTCCCGGCACCAGCGCCGAGGACGTACAAAAGACCTTGCAAGGGCTGGTGGGACCCCGCGTCGAGGTGCGGCAGGGCTACGAGGCGCTGGTGTCAAACGCTTCGCCGATGCGGGCGGATGTCATGAAGGCGGTCGCGAAGGCCGTCGAGGCATCGGATCCGGGCGTGCCGGTGGTGCCGACCCAGGCCGCCTACGCCACCGACGGCGCCGTGTTCCGCAATGGCGGAATACCCACTTACGGCGTGGGTGGTGTTTACATCATGGGCAGCGAAGAATTTGCGCATGGTCTCAATGAACGAATCCGGGTCGATGAGTTCTACAAGGGGCTGAACTACTGGAATGCCTTGATCAAGGCGCTGGCGAGCTGAAGCACAAGCGAGGGTTGCAAACGTGTCGAACCTTCAACCGCGGGATTGGCGCACCGAAGGCGTCAAAGTCATCAAGAGCGACCGGCTGGACAGCAACACGCCGCAGACGCCGGGCATGCTGCGGGCAGCGGCGGTGAATTCGGCACGCGGCGCGCAAAAGATCTGGGCCGGGACCGTCATCATCCATCCCAACGCCAAGACCGGCGCGCATCATCACGGCGCGTTGGAGAGCGTCATTTACGTGGTGCGCGGCGTGGCGCGGATGCGTTGGGGCGAGCGGCTGGAGTTCGTTGCCGAGGCGGATGCCGGCGATTTTATTTTTGTGCCGCCGTATGTGCCGCACCAGGAAATCAATCGTTCGAGCGACACCCCGCTCGAATGCGTACTGATGCGCAGCGACAACGAGTCAGTCGTCGTCAATCTCAATATCGATGCAGCGGAGCGCGTGGAAGAGGTGTATTGGATCGATCCCATACACCGCGACCCACCGGCCTAGGGGACTATCATGGTTGATCAGATGCGTATCGGTCGGGTGACGGCGTTGGCCATCTTTCTCATGGCGGCACCGGCGCATTTCGCGCGGGCTCAGGAGACCTCGACGGCGAAGTACGAAAGCAGCGTCACCGTCTATGGCGGCGAGCGCTTTGGAGGCAGCCTCACGGATACCACCAGCAATTCGAACATCAGCCTGCAGAGCGGCTCGAGCTTCGCCGTGGCCGTCGACATTGGCCTGGACCGCGCTACGCAGCTCGAATTCTTCTATAGCCGCCAGAACACGGAGCTGAGCTCCGGTGCGTTCTCTTCGCAGGCGACCAATCTAGGACTCTCACTGAATAACTACCATCTCGGCGGGACCGCCTTCATCGATGGGGAAGTGGGCCGAGGCTTGTACGTGATGGGCGGCCTCGGCGCCACGACTGCCAAACCCAGCGGCGGCGGAAATGCGGACACCTTCTTCTCGGGTAATCTCGGCATCGGCTGGATGATACCCCTGGCTTCGCATGTCGGACTGCGGTTCGAAGCGCGCGGCTACGGTATTTTCCTCAACAATAACAGCTCGATTTTCTGCGGCGGCACCGCCGGCTGCACCGTCGCGGTCAAGGCCAGCGTTCTAGTCGAGGGCGAGGTGCTCGCGGGTCTGTCCGCCCGGTTCTGACTGGCGCGTGAGTGGTCAGCTCCGCGGCGGGCCTTTCGCAAACTGTTGGCCGGAGGCAGGTATGGGAGACCAGCCCTGTGCGCTGTCGCAGAAAATGTGCATCTTGGGATCCAGCCAGCTCGTGTCATCGAGCGTACCCGCCTTGATGATTGCCAGATCAGGCATGAATGCCACGTCGGTGAGGATCGGAGATCCGCACTCGGGACAGAACTTGCGCAGCACCGGTTGACCACTGTCGCCGTGGTCCTGATAGGTCTTGAGATGCCCCCGGATGGTGAGCGCGGATTTCGGAACCGCAATCACGACCTAGAACGCGGTG
>DATLVV010000320.1:0-2302 GCA_035577165.1 Steroidobacteraceae bacterium
GCGGAAATTTCTGTTGATCTCGTAGACGCGCTCGAACCCGCCGACCGTCAGCCGCTTCAAATAAAGCTCCGGCGCGATCCGCAAATACATGTCCGCGTCGAGGGCATTGTGGTGCGTCTTGAAGGGCCGCGCGGCGGCGCCGCCGGGGATGGGATGCAGCATCGGGGTCTCGACCTCGAGGAAGCCGCGCGCATCGAGAAAGGCGCGCAGATAGCGCACGATTCTCGAGCGCGTCTCGAATACCCGGCGGCTGTCCTCATTCATGATCAAATCGACGTAGCGACGCCGATAGCGCAATTCGGTATCGGCGATCCCATGCCATTTGTCGGGCAGCGGCCGCAGCGACTTGGTCAGCAACGCCAACCGTTCCACTCTCACCGACAACTCGCCGGTTTTGGTGCGGAACAGTGTCCCTTCGGCCCCGACCACATCGCCGACGTCCCAACTCTTGAACTCGTCGTAGACATCGCCAAGCGCCGACTGCTGCAGGAAGATTTGAATCGCGCCGCTCGAATCCTCGAGCTTCGCGAAGCTCGCCTTGCCCATCACCCGTTTGGCGCGCATCCGGCCCGCCACCCGCACGCGGATCGCCCCCGCCTCGAGCGCTTCGCCGCTCTTCTCGCCGTAGGCCGTTGCAATATCTCCGGCCAGAGCATCGCGGCGGAAATCATTCGGAAAGGCGATTCCCCGCTCGCGCAACCTGGCCAGTTTTGCGCGCCGCTCCGCGATCAAATGATTCTCGTCGTCGTCGCTCATCTCTAAAGACCCTGCTTTAAGCTGGCTTGCATGAATTCATCGAGCGCCCCGTCGAGCACGGCCGTGGTGTTGCCGATCTCGACGCCGGTGCGCAGATCCTTGATCCGCGATTGATCCAACACGTAGCTGCGGATCTGATTGCCCCAGCTTACGTCGGATTTCGAGTCCTCGAGGACTTTTGCGGCGGCATTGCGCTTATTGAACTCGAGCTCGTACAGCTTGGCCTTGAGCATTTTCATCGCGGTGGAGCGGTTTTTGTGCTGGCTGCGTTCGCCTTGACAGGCCACCACGATGCCGCTCGGCACATGGGTGATGCGCACCGCGGACTCGGTTTTGTTGACATGCTGTCCTCCGGCGCCGCTGGACCGATAGACGTCGGTGCGCAAGTCTGCGGGATTGATTTCGATGTCGATGTCGTCGTCCACCTCGGGCGAGACGAAAACGGAGGCGAACGAGGTGTGCCGCCGGTTGCCGGAATCGAACGGCGACTTGCGGACCAGCCGGTGCACGCCGGTTTCGGTGCGCAGCCAACCGTAGGCGTAGGGTCCCGTCATGCTGATGGTCGCACCCTTGATCCCCGCCACTTCGCCCGCGCTTTGATCGATGACTTCGGTCTTGATGCCATGTGCATCGGCCCATTTCAGATACATGCGCAGCAGCATGGCGGCCCAATCCTGCGCTTCGGTGCCGCCCGCCCCGGCCTGAATGTCCAGGAACGCGTTGTGCGAGTCCATCTTGCCGGGAAACATGCGCTGGAACTCGAGTTGTTCGACCTCGAGGCTCAGGCGATTGACGTCTGCCTCGATGTCGGCGGCGGCCTGCACGTCCGACTCGTCCGCGACCAGATCGAGGAGTTCCGCCGCGTCGCTCAAGGAGCGCTTGAGGCGATCCAAGCCGCCGACCACTTGCTCGAGCTTGGCGCGCTCCTTGCCGAGTTCCTGCGCGCGGTCCGGGTTGCTCCAAATTCCGGGCTGTTCGAGCTCGCGCTCTACCTCCTGCAGCCGCTCATGCTTGTTATCGTAATCAAAGATACCTCCTCAAAGAGTCGGTGCGCTCCTCGAGATCTTTGATGAACCGTTTGATTTGATTGAGTTCCATGGCGCGGATACTAGCATAGGGGCCATGCGACGCGACGCTCAAAAAAAGGCGGCCCTTGAGGCCGCCTTGCTGCACGAAATGAATCGATCGCGCCAGGAGTTAGAACTTCGCCGTGAATGCCGCGAACAGCTGGCGGCCGAAAATATCGTAGACGCTGTAGGTGTTTGCCGCACCGCCTGAAACCAGAACCGAGTCGATGAACGGCGGGTCCTTGTCGAGGATGTTGTTGGCGCCGGCGCGCAGTTGCAGGATCTTGTTGACGTTCCACGTGACCGCGAGGTCGATGTAGTTGTACGCCGGAATTTTCGCGTTGTAATAGTCGTAGGCACCCCAGGTCGCATAGTGCAGCGTCGGGTCGTCGGAATTGTTGTCCTGCGATGACGAGCCGATGTAGCGCCAGGTGAGCGAGCCCGACACGTTCCAAGCGGTGTCCCAGGTGGTGCGGAAG
>DATLVV010000321.1:0-2692 GCA_035577165.1 Steroidobacteraceae bacterium
GCTTTCGGCGCTTCGCTGATCGGCAATATCCCCTTTGTCATCGGCTGCGTGTGGTTCGGCTCGCTGTCGGATCGAATCGGCCGCCGCACAAGTCTTTTTCTCAGCGCGGCGCTGCTGCTCATGTCCGTGTTGCCGCTGTTCTTGTGGCTCAAGGCCTCGCCCACTCTGCCGACCCTGATCGCGGTCCAATGCATCGTGTGCGCCCTGGTGGCAAGTTTCGTCGGCGTTGCACCGGCCGCCTTGTCGGAAATCTTTCCGACCGGCGTGCGCTCGACCGGGACCTCCCTGGTCTACAACGGCGCCTTCACCCTGTTCGGCGGCTTCGCGCCGATGATATTGACTTGGCTCACTCATCGATCCGGGGGATCCATCTACTCGCCGGCCTGGTATGTCATGCTGGCCGCGGCAGTTGCGCTGCTCGCGATTCCCTTTCTAAAGCAGGATAAATCGCCGGCGCCGCCGGCGACCGCATAGCCGGTTCAAAGGGGGTACTGTGTCCACTCGTCCGAACTTCTTGATCCTCATGGCTGACCAATTGACCGCGCGCGCACTCCCCGCGTATGGAAATCGTGTCGCCAAGACCCCTCACATCGACGCCCTGGCGGCCGACGGGGTGGTCTTCGATTCCTTTTATTGCAACAGCCCGCTGTGCGCGCCGTCCCGGTTTTCAACGCTGTCCGGGCGCCAAGTATCCGCCATCGGCGCCTATGACAATGCCGCGGAATTTCCCTCCCAGGTACCCACGTTTGCACACTATCTGCGGCGTGCCGGATATCAGACGACCTTAAGCGGCAAGATGCATTTTTGCGGTGCGGATCAGCTGCACGGATTCGAGGAGCGGCTGACCACCGACATCTATCCCGCCGACTTCGGCTGGACTCCGGACTGGGAGAATTTCGAACGAAGGCCGAGCTGGTATCACTCCATGGACTCCGTCACCCAGGCCGGTACGTGCACGCGTACCAATCAAATCGACTTTGACGACGATGTCGTGTTCCAGGCGCGGCAGAAACTCTTCGACATGGCGCGGTCCCGCGATCGACGGCCGTTTTGCATGGTCGCGTCCATGACCCACCCGCACGACCCTTATGTCATTCCGCAGGCTTATTGGGACCGATATGCCGGAGTGGAAATCGACATGCCGCGCGTGCCTGCGGGCGCCGCGGACATGGATCCACATTCCCGGCGCCTGCGGCATGTCTGCGGACTCGATCTGCAGCCCGTCAACGAGGTGCAGACGCGCGACGCACGCCGCGCCTACTACGGTGCCGTGTCCTATGTCGACGATCAGGTCGGCGTGCTGCTGAAGGCACTCGATGATGCGCGCTTTGCGGGCGACACCATCGTGCTGCTGTTCGCCGATCATGGCGACATGCTGGGCGAGCGCGGACTTTGGTACAAAATGAATTTCTTTGAGCCTGCCTGCCGGATCCCATTGATCGTCCATGCGCCGGCCCGCTTCGCCCCGCGGCACGTGCAATCTTCCGCTTCGCTGGTGGACATCCTGCCGACGCTGTGCGACCTGGCCGGCGTCGGATCGGCTAAGTACGTCACCCCCTTGGACGGCAATAGCTTGTTGCCGCAGCTTGCCGGCGAGCCCGGCAAGGATGAAGTGGTCGGCGAGTATCTCGCCGAGGGTGCAATTGCGCCGCTGCTGATGATCAAACGCGGCCGCTACAAATTCGTGCATTCGCCGGTCGATCCGGATCAGCTCTACGATTTGCTCGAAGATCCGGACGAGTTGCGGAATCTGGCACACGACTCGCGGCACGGCGCGCGGCTGCAGGAATTCCGCACCGAAGTCGGGCGGCGCTGGAACATGTCGGCGCTGCATGCCTCGGTCATTGGCAGTCAACGCCAACGTCATCTGGTATATGAGGCGCTGCGCAGCGGGCGCTACACCTCATGGGATCATCAGCCGCTGCGCGATGCGAGCCGGCTGTACGTGCGCAATGATCAGGATCTCGGTGACTTGGAGGCCATGGCGCGCTTTCCCCGCTAACCTTGCCACCGACGCGTTGGGTGAGTGTTAATATTCGCCCTTTTTGGGTGGGTGACCATAATATGCCTTTAGCAGAATCCATAGTGACCCCGGGCGGCGCCAAGATCATCGACGGGCGCCGGCATGCGCACGAGTTGCGCGCCATGCTACGAGTCAAAGCGACCGAACTGTTGGCGAAATACGGAGCGCCGCCCAAGCTCACCGTCGTATTGGTGGGCGACGATGCGGCATCGCGTTTGTACGTGGCCAATAAATCCAAGGCTTGCCGCGATGTGGGCATTGAATCGGTCGTCGTCGAACTTGCCGCCTCGACCCCGCTGGACACTCTGCTGGCAGTGATCGAAGCGCAAAATCGCGACCCTTCCGTGCACGGCATCTTGGTGCAACTGCCTCTGCCCCGGCACCTGCCGGTGAATGCGGTGCTCGAACGCATTGCCGTCGAGAAGGACGTCGATGGATTTCATCTATACAACGTGGGCAGCCTTGCACTCGGCACGGCGGTGTTTCCCCCATGTACCCCGTACGGCGTACAGAAACTTCTGGAAGCCGAGGGAATCCCGATCGCGGGTCAAAACGTCGTGGTGGTGGGCGCGAGTAATAACGTGGGCAAACCCACCGCCATGATGCTGATGCAGAAGGACGCGACGGTTTGCATTTGCCACGCGAAGACGCGAGATCTGGCGCAGTTTA
>DATLVV010000322.1:0-4157 GCA_035577165.1 Steroidobacteraceae bacterium
TGCGGAACGCGGACGGGTTTTCACCGATCAATACGGCAATCGCGTGCTCGCTCTCGGCACGCTGCAGCCGGATATCGGCAGCCTGCGTGCGGGCGGTCTCCAACTGCGCCTGAGCCTGCGCGACATCCGAAATCGCAGCGCCTCCGCCGTTGTATAAATTCTGGGTCAATTGCAGCGACCGGGTGTAGTCCGCGACGGTCTGGTCGAGAAGCACCTGTTCGGCATCCTCGGCGCGCAGCGTGAAATAGTCGATGGCCAATTCCGCTTCGATGGACAGGCGGAGCGTCGCGAGATCGGCGGCGGTCGCCTGTTGGCTTGCCTTGGCCGATGCCGCCGCGTTGCGTACCCGGCCCCACAGGTCGATTTCGTAGGAGAAGTCGGCTTGTAGAACGAAATTATTGCCGACCGGCTCGGCTCCGGGCGGGAACCTCGGCGAATTGACGGAGGTTCGCGAGCGCGTTGCCGAGGCGCCCGCGGTCAGCGTCGGGAAGAGGTCCGCCCGCACAACACGCGTAGCGGCACGCGCTTGCTCCAGCCGTGCGATGGCCCCCTTCAATTCTTGGTTGGCATCGCCCGCCTTCTGTTCCATCGCGTCCAGTTGCGGATCTTGAAACACGCTCCACCACGCGCCGCGGCTCTGGTTGTCCAAAGGTTGTGCCGGTTTCCAGTCGCCCAGCTCCTGATAGGAACTCGCGGCCGGCACGCTCTCCGGCGTCTTGTAGGCGGGCGCCAATGAACAGGCGGTCAAGCCGATCAGCAACCCGAAGGCGCTTGACGCAAGCGCTTTCACGAGGCGGCCTTGCCTGCGGATGCGATGCGCACCTCGGTACCGTCGGTCAGCGAGTCGGACGGGTTGAGAATCACCACTTCGCTGGATTCGAGTCCGGAGAGGATTTCGATGGTGTTGCCGAAGTCGCGCCCTTGCACGATGCTCTTGAGCTTCACGTGACGTTGTCCGTCGACCGTCGCGACCTGCAAACCGGCCGCGCGAAACAGCACGGTATTCGCCGGCAGTCGCAGGGTTTCGGCACTCGCCGGAAGCTTGAAATGCACCTCGGCGTAGGCTCCCGGGAAGACTTCGTGATTTGCGTTGTCCAATTCGAGCTCGACTTGCAGGGTACGCAAATTGGGGTCCAGGGCGTTCGAAGTACGCACCGTCTTCGCCGTGAACCCCTTCTTGGGTTGCTCGGCAAAGCGCAATTCCGCCTCGAGTCCCGGGCGCGTGACGGCCGCGTAGGTCTCCGGAACCTGGACATAGATGCGCAGCTTGTGCATATCGGCGATACGAAACAGCTCGGTTCCGGCGCTTTGACCCGCATTGATCAAGGCCCCGATGTCGGTATTGCGCGCCGTAATGACGCCGCCGAAGGGAGCCACCACCCGTTTGAACGACTCGAGCTCACGCAGTCTCGACACATTGGCTGCCGCCGAATCCGCCGCCGCCTTCTTCGCCGCTGCATCGCCCGCCTTTTCATCGGCGTCCTGCTTGGACACCGATTCGGTGGCCAGCAATCCCTTCCAGCGCAGGTTGGTGCTATTGGACAAGGACTCGTTGGCGCGCGCGGTGGCGAGGTCCGCCTGGGCCTGGCTCAGCTGCTGGTCGACCTCGGGCGCGTCGATTTCGGCCAGCAACTGTCCCTTGGTTACCTGCGCTCCGATATCAGTCCGCCATTCCTTCAGATAGCCGCTGGTCCGCGCATAAATGGGAGCCTCCACATAGGCTTGTACGGTGCCCGGCAGCACCAGTTCCTCGCCGAGCGTCGTGCGATTCGGAGTGGTCGTCAACACCGTGGGGATGGCGGCTTCGGCGGTTTCCTTGGCGAGCGCAGAACGCGCCAGTATCCGGCTGACCTCGCCCCAAAGCGCCAAGCACAGCGCGACGATGAGCAGTATCAGCCCGTAGCGGTGCACTTTGCGGCGCAGGTTCGTGTCCGTACCCGTGCTTTCCTCAGCCATTGGGAATCTCCACAGAGTAAATCGGGTGCTTTGAGGCACGCCCGTGAATGATCGAGAATACGGTCGGCACGAAAAACAAGGTCGCGGCGGTGGCGAATAGCAGGCCCCCGATGACCGCGCGCCCCAGCGGCGCATTCTGCTCGCCGCCGTCCCCCAGCCCCAACGCCATCGGGATCATGCCGATGATCATGGCCAAGGCTGTCATGAGAACCGGGCGCAGCCGCGTAAATCCAGCCTGCAGCGCCGCCTCGAACGCATTGTCGCCGGCATTCATGCGTTCGCGCGCAAAACTCACCACCAATACGCTGTTCGCCGTGGCGACCCCCATGCACATGATTGCGCCGGTCAGGGCCGGCACGCTGACGGTCGTGTGCGTGAGGAACAGCATCCAGACGATACCGGCGAGCGCGGCGGGCAGCGCCGTGATGATGATGAACGGATCGAGCAGGGATTGAAAATTCACCACGATCAGCATGTAGACCAACACGATGGCGCCGACCAAGCCGATCAGCAAGCCGTTGAACGAGGCTTTCATGGTCTGCGTTTGTCCGCGCAGTACGACGTGCGAGCCTTTGGGTAAGTCCTTCTGCGCCGCAGCGATGATTTCATTCATCTTCGTGGATACGTAGCCCAGATCCATGCCTTGCACCGATCCGTATATATCGAGCGCGGGGGTCGCATTGTAGTGGCTCACCACCGCCGGGGCTGCGCTGCGATGGATGCGGGCGACGTTCGACAGAATCTGCCCGGAGGCGCCGTTGGCGCCGCTCAGGGGAGTGTTGCCGAGATCATTCAGGCTTTCCAAGCGGAACTGCGGAGTCTGCGTGGCCACTTGGTACTGGGTGCCGCTCTTCGGATCCACCCAGAACGAGGGGGAGGTCTGAAAGCTGCCGGACAAGGACACGAGCATGTTGCTGGCAACGGCCTGTTCGGTCAGACCGACGAGCTGCGCCTTGGTGCGGTCGACATCGACATTGAATTGCGGATAGTCGCCGGTTTGGTGGATGTGCAAATCCACCACGCCGGGCACGCTGTGCAATCTTTGCAATAGCGCGTTCGCAAACGCGCGATTGGCAGGCACGTTGAAACCGACGATCTGCACGTCGATGGGCGACGGCAGACCAAAGTTCAGAATTTGAGTGATCATGTCCGCGGGCAGAAACGAAAATGTCGTGGAGGGAAAGTCGGCCGAAAGCCGCTTGCGCAATTCACGCACGTATCCCGCGGTGGGTTGGTGGCCCTCCTTGAGATTGACGAATATGTCCGCATCGCCCGGACCCACCGGTGCGGAGGTGCTGTAGGCGAGATTGATGCCGCTGTAGGGCAGCCCCAGATTATCGACGACCGTGCTCAACTCTTTCTTTGGAATCACCTTGTGGATGGTGGCCTCGATGGCATCGCAAAGCGCCGCAGTCTCCTCGATGCGTGTGCCGGTACGCGCGCGCACGTGCAGCTTGATCTGGCCGCCGTCGACGGAGGGAAAGAAGTCCTGACCGAGGCCGGGCAGGGGGCCGAGCGGAAACGCCAGCAAGGCGGTTGCCGCCATGCAACCCAGGAATATCGCCGCAAAGCGCGGGCCGCTGCGGACAGCCATGCCGAGCAATGCCAGATACCGTTCGCGCATTTTTTCGAAGTTGCGCTCGAAGCGTTCCTGAAAGCGCGCCAGCGCGTGACGCCGTCTGGTTTTTGCGGCGGCATCGTGCTGCTTGAGCCAGAACTTCGCCAGCGTAGGCACCAGCGTGCGGGACAGGATGTAGGAGGCCAGCATGGCGAACACCACGGCTTCGGCCAGCGGAATGAATAGAAATTTTGCAATTCCAGCCAGCAGGAACATCGGAACGAACACGATGCAGATCGACAGTGTCGACACCAGCGCCGGCAGGGCAATCTGGTGCGCGCCATCGAGAATTGCAGTTTCCACGTCCTTGCCCTGTTCGAGGTGAAAATTGATGTTCTCTATGGTCACGGTGGCATCGTCGACCAAAATGCCCACCGCCAGTGCCAGCCCGCCCAGCGTCATGATGTTGATCGTCTCGTGCAGCAGCGCCAGCATCGTGATCGAACACAGAATAGACAGCGGAATCGACACCGCAATGATCAGCGTCGATCGCCAGCTTCCTAGAAAGACCAGGATCATGACCGCCGTCAGGCACGCTGCAATCATCGCCTCGCGAACAACGCCGCTGATGGCGCCGCGAACA
>DATLVV010000323.1:0-5232 GCA_035577165.1 Steroidobacteraceae bacterium
TTAAGGTAAAGAATTTTATCACGAAAAACCATCAGGCACAACGCACGCATATCATGCGTCCCACGCCCGCCTGAGAATGGCGGAAACGTCGAGCGTCGCGCCGCCGCCGAACACCGCTCCCCAGCCACCGTGCGGGTCCAAGCGGGTGGCGCAAAACCCTTCAGCGACCGCTCGGGCATCCGCACTCGCCGCCGCCCCCAGCAACACCGCGGCCTGGGTCAGGGTGGCGAACATTTGCGTGAAGCGGCGCGCGCCGCCCTCGGCGAGTTCCGCTGTGTCGAGAGCGCGTGCGAAGCGGTCGAGCGCCGCATCGAAGTTGCGATGGCGGCCGCGGGCCAGCTCAAGTTCCTGAAGTACCAGTGCGCGTGTGTTGGCGGATTTGCCGAACGCACGCAGCACGTCCAGGCACATGATGTTGCCGGATCCTTCCCAGATCGAATTGACGGGCATTTCACGCGCCATTCGCGCGAGCGGCAGCTCTTCGGTGTAGCCGTTGCCGCCCAGCACCTCCATGGCTTCGGCGGCGAATTCACAGCCGCGCTTGCATACCCAGAACTTCGCGGCCGAGGTGAGCGCGCGGCGCAGTATCGTTTCGCTCTCGGCATCGCTGTCAAACGCGCGCGCCAGACGCAAGGCCAAGGCGGTCGCGGCCTCTGATTCGATCGCAAGATCGGCAAGCACGCTTTGCATCAGCGGCTGGGCAATCAGCAAGGTGCCGAATGTGCGGCGGTGGCGGGCGTGGTGCAGGGCCTGCACCAGCGATTGACGCATCATGCCGGCGCTGCCGAGAACGCAGTCCAGGCGCGTGTACGTGCCCATTTCGAGGATGGTCGGAATCCCGCGGCCCTCTTCGCCCATCAGATGCGCCCACGCGTCGATGAATTCGACTTCCGAGGAGGCGTTGGAGCGATTGCCGAGCTTGTCCTTCAAGCGTTGGATGTAGATTCCGTTGCGCGTGCCGTCGGGCAGCCGGCGCGGCATGAACAGGCAGGACAGTCCGCGCTCGGTTTGGGCGAGCACCAGGTGCGCGTCGCACTGCGGCGCTGAGAAAAACCACTTGTGGCCGGTGACGCGGTAGGAGCCGTCGGCGCAGCGCACCGCACGCGTAGTGTTGGCGCGCACATCCGAGCCGCCTTGTTTTTCGGTCATGCCCATGCCGATCAAACCGCCGCGCTTGGCGTCGATGGGGATGTCGCGCGGGTCGTAGTCTCGGGTGATGAGGCGCGGCACCCAGTCCCGTTCAAGCGCTGCATCGCGGCGCATGGCGGGAATCGCACCGTAGGTCATGGTGGTCGGACAGAGCGTGCCGCACTCCACCTGCGCCTGCATGAAGTAACCGGCGGCGCGCGTGGCATGCGCCCCGGACCCGCTGTCCCGCGCCCACGGTGCGGCATGGTATCCGCGTTCGGCAATGCCCCGCATCAACGCATGCCAGGAAGGATGGAATTCGATCGAGTCGATGCGTTCGCCTCGTGCATTGAAGCTATGCAGCACCGGGGTGCAGCGGTTGGCGAGGCGGCCGTGCTCAAAATTCGCGGCAGTGCCGAGTGCCGAGCCCGCAGCGGCGAGCTCGGCGTCGGCCGCAGCGGCTCCTTCGCGCCGCGCCGACTCCTGCAGCGCGGCGTCGGTGGTGAACAGATTGTAGTCCTCGAGGGGCGGCGTCTGATTGAAGACGGTGTGGGTGGCAGAGGAATGTTCCATGATCTGCTCGCTCCGGTTGGGGGGCTCATTTTCGCGCTTTTTCACCTGTTGCGGGCATAAAGCAATTGCTTCGGGCAGGGAACCAATGCTAGATTCGGCCGCAATGAGCGCTTCCGCCCGTCAGTTATTTGCAACCCTCGGCGATCTACCGCTGCCGGGTTCGCTTGCCCTGCTGCTGCGCCGCTAGGCGCCACCACTCCGCGCTATCGGTCGGCGCTTACAAGACCGGAAATCTTCAAATTGCGCCGGCCGGGAGCCAGGCGCTTGAGAGCAGCCGCATAGCGCGAGTGAGAGAACACCATGTTGCGTAATCCGTCCACCAAGTACCGTCCCTTTCCGCCCGTCGATCTTGCCGATCGAACCTGGCCCAGCCGTGTCATCAGTGCCCCTCCCATGTGGTGCAGTGTCGACCTGCGTGACGGCAACCAGGCGCTGATCGAACCCATGGACGCTGCCCGCAAGCGGCGCATGTTCGACATGCTGGTGCGGATCGGCTTCAAAGAGATCGAGGTTGGATTTCCCGCTGCCTCGCAGACCGATTTCGACTTCGTGCGCGAAATCATCGAGCAGGGACTGGTGCCCGACGACGTGACGATTCAAGTGCTCACCCAGGCCCGGCCCGAGCTGATCGCCCGAACCTACGAGTCCTTGAAGGGCGCGCGTCGCGCCGTCATGCATGTGTACAACTCGACCTCCGTGGCCCAGCGCCGCGTGGTGTTTCGCCTGGACCGGGCCGGTATCGTCGACATCGCGGTGCGCGGCGCCGAAGTGGTGCGCGAGCATGCGTTGCGCAATCGCGATACGGAGTGGGTGTTTGAATACAGTCCGGAGAGCTTCACCGGCACCGAGCTCGATTTCGCCGTCGAGATTTGCGATGCGGTCAACGCGGTTTGGGAACCGACCCCGGAACATCGCTCCATCCTGAACCTGCCGGCCACCGTCGAGATGGCCACCCCCAATGTCTTCGCCGATCAAATCGAATGGTTCTTGCGGCACGTCAATCGGCGCGACTCGATCATCTTGAGCGTGCACCCCCACAACGATCGGGGCACGGCGGTCGCGGCCGCCGAACTGGCCGTCATGGCCGGTGCGGAGCGCATCGAGGGTACGTTGTTCGGCAACGGCGAGCGCACCGGCAATGTCGACATCGTGACGCTAGCTCTTAACCTTTACTCGCAAGGCATTGATCCAAAATTAGATTTTGCAAATATTAATGAAGCGGCGCGCTGCGCCGAAACTTGCAATCAACTGCCCATCCACCCGCGGCATCCCTACGTGGGGGACTTGGTATTCACCGCGTTCTCAGGGTCCCACCAGGATGCAATCAAAAAGGGCCTGGCGGCGCGCAGCGAGGCGGATATCTGGGACGTTCCCTACTTGCCCGTCGACCCCTCCGACCTGGGCCGCTCCTATGACTCGATCATTCGGGTCAATAGCCAATCCGGCAAAGGCGGCGTGGCGTATTTGTTGGAGCGCGATTATCAGCTGGTGATGCCGCGACGGTTGCAGATCGAGTTCAGTCAGGTCGTGCAGACAAGAGCAGATATCACGGGCAAAGAGTTGATTTCACAAGAAATATGGGATCTTTTTAACAGCGAATACCTGGCCACGCGTACGCCTTTCGTATATCGCTCCCATCAATTGGCCGCCTCCACGGACGGCGCCGACAGCGAACGCATCACCCTGCAAATCGAGCAAGACGGGCGGCTGGAGACCTGGCACGGCCAGGGCTCCGGACCGATTGACGCCATGGTCAATGCCATCGCGCTGCCGTTCGACGTACTCTCCTATGAGGAGCACTCTCGGGGCCAGGGCAGCGCCGCCAAGGCGGTGTCCTACATCGAAATCACCACCCGATCCCGGCGCACCTTGTTTGGGGCCGGTATGCACCCCAATATCATCACTGCCTCTCTATTGGCGATCCTCTCGGCGGTCAACCGGGCGGTTGCCTTGGGGGCTTTGCCGGCCCGAGCCGAAAAGGCCCGCACCGGCACATAAGGTCGCTGTTTTTGTGGTTCTAGTTGAATGCCGGGCAGAATCGGCTATAGTGCGCAACTTCATGACCTAAGCTGATCGATCCTATTGATTTCAGGGGCTTTTCTCTAACAATGAGTGAACGCGAAGACGAACATTTCGATATCGACGACGAGTTTCTCGGGGAAGCCGAAGAATCGCACGACTTCGATCCCCTATTGGAGCGCACCGAACGGCGCCCTAAAGCGGCGGCCGCCGCGAAACGCGGCAAGGCGGCTTGGAGCCGGGTGGAAGACGTTCTCGCCGAACGTCAGCTAGAGAGAGAACTGCGCGACATTTTCGAGGACGAAAAGTAATTCTATCGGCGCTGATCCTTGAACCCCGCCTGCTTGGGGGGATATGTCGCGGTTGCTCGATACGGAATTGAATTTCACATGTGCGATCAGCGTGCCGCAAAGTAAACCAGCCTGGGTCGTTCTCAAGTTCGGCGGCACCAGCGTGTCCTCGGCGGGCAACTGGCGCAACATCGCAGACGTCGTCCGGGCGCGGAGCGCCGCATCACTGCAACCGGTGGTCGTGCATTCCGCATTGTCCGGCATCACCGATCGCCTCGAATCCTTGTTGACTGCCGCGTTGCTCGGAACGCACGCGGGGGTTCTCGAGCAAATCGAAACCCGGCACCGCGATCTCGCAAACAGTCTCGGGATCGTGCCGAGCGCGCTGTTTGAGGGGTTCGTTGCGGAACTGCGGCAAGCGGCGGCGCAGCTTGCGGACGACCGCGTGCTGGACGACAGATCTCGCGCACGAATCATGGCCTTGGGTGAGTTGCTTGCGACCGCCTTGGGAGCGTCGTTTCTGAACGCCCAGGGAATCAACACGGCCTGGGCGGATGCTCGCGAGGTGCTGCGCGCGGATACGCGTCCCGGCGCGACGCTGAAGTCGAGTTTTCTGTCGGCGACCTGCGATTTCGCACCCGATGCTGAGCTTCAGGCGCGATGGCAGGCGCTCGATCAGGTCATCATCACCCAGGGTTTCATCGCGGCGAATGCTGCCGGCGAATCCGTGCTGCTGGGGCGGGGCGGATCGGACACCTCGGGCGCGTATCTCGCAGCCAAGCTCAGCGCCGCCCGCCTCGAGATATGGACCGACGTGCCCGGCATGTTCAGCGCCAATCCCCGCGCGGTGCCGACGGCGCGCTTGTTGCGTGCTCTGCACTACGATGAAGCCCAGGAAATCGCCAGCAATGGCGCCAAGGTTCTGCACCCGCGATGCATCCTGCCGGTGCGGCAATACAAAATCCCCTTGCATGTCTACGACACGCAGGCGCCGGGTCTTGAAGGCACGATCGTTTCGGCGGCGGTCGCCGACAGCGCCGCGCAGGTCAAGGCGATCGCGATCAAGAAAGGCATCACCCTGGTTTCCATGGAAAGCCCCGGCATGTGGCATCAGGTGGGCTTCCTGGCGGATGCATTTCAGATCTTCAAGCAGGAAGGATTGTCGGTCGACCTTGTGTCCACCTCGGAGACCAATGTCACCGTGTCCCTCGATCCCACCGCC
>DATLVV010000324.1:0-6548 GCA_035577165.1 Steroidobacteraceae bacterium
CTGGAGAATCTCCGGCAGGCAAGGCGCCGGTCTTGAGCACCTGTTCCTTCACCGCGGACAGGTTCATCGCCCCGGCGATGGAGTCATTCAACCGCGCGACGATCGTCGCCGGCGTACCCGCGGGCGCGACCACGCCCCAGGACTGGGAGATCTCGTATCCCGGAATGGTTTCGGCAACTGTGGGGAGATCGGGCAGGCTCGGATTGCGCTCCCTTCCGGTGGTCGCGAGCGCGCGCACGCGGCCGGTCTGGATGTGGCCGCCGGCCGCAATGGGCGAGGTGATGATGAGCTGCGCGTTGCCCGCGATCACGTCGAGCAGCGCCGGTGCGGCGCCTTTGTAGGGAACGTGGACCAGCTTGATGCCGGCAAGGAGATTCAGCATCTCGCCCGCCAGGTGCGCCGGCGAGCCGACGCCCGCGGAAGCATAGTTGATCACGCCCGGCTTGCTTTTCGCCAGTTGCACCAGGTCGGCCATCGATCGCGCCGGCAGCGCAGCGTTGACCACCAGCACGTTGGACGCGGTGGCGATGCGCGAGATCGGGGCGAAATCGCGCGCCGGATCGTAGGAGAGATTTTTCTTGAGGTGCGGCAGGATGGCGTAGATCGCCGTGGTGGTGAGCAGGAGGGTGTAGCCATCCGCGGGAGAGCGCGCGGCGATATCCGCCCCCAGAGCCCCAGAGACGCCGGGGCGGTTGTCGACGACCATTTGCTGGCCAAGCCCGCCGGAGATCGCCTGAGCAACAATGCGAGCAAGCTGGTCGGGCGCGCCGCCCGCGGCGTCCGCCACGATCAGCCGGATGGGCTTAATGGGATAGGACTGTGCGCCCGCGCCGCCGGCGCACAGGAACAAGGCCGAAAGGCCGAGCAGGCAGTTGCGCAGCGCTTGCATTTCCTTCCTCCTAGTTCATGTCCGGTGCGGATCCCGGCGCCGGCGTGTAGTTGAGATCGCCGCGCGCCAGGGCCGCATCGCGACCGCCGTAGCGCGCGAGCAGCTCTGCCTGCCGGCGTTTGGCGCGCGTGTCGACTTCCTCCGGGCTGCAGAAGCGGCGCAGCTCGGCTTCCAGGCGGGCGAGGGTCGCGCGCTGCGTCGGGTCGCCTGCCAGGTCCACGAGCTCCTCGGGATCGCCCTGGAGATCGAAGAGTTGCGGCCGGTAGCGCGCGCAATGCACATACTTCCAGCACCCCTTGCGAAGCATGGTGATGCCGCCGGTCGAGCCGATGGCGTGGTATTCGCTGAGCACCGCGCGCTCGGCATGCCGCGCCGCGGAAAGGGCGAGCGGCGAGACGCCGTGGTAGTCCCCCGTCGGCATCGGGCAGCCGGCCGATTCGACGAAGAACGGAAAGAGATCGACGTGGCTCACCGGCGTGGCGCAGGTGGCGCCCGCGGGGATGTCTGGCCCCGCCATCAGGAGCGGAACACCGGCCGACTCCTCGTACATCGTCGATTTGCCCCATAGCCCGCGCGCACCGACGTTGTCGCCGTGGTCGCTGGTGTAGACCACGCGCGTCTCCTCCGCGAGCCCTGCGTCGTCGAGCGCTTGCAGCACCTTGCCGACGTTGTCGTCCATGAAGCTGACGAGGCCGAGATAGCCGGCGATCGCGCGGCGCACCCTGGCGTGATCGCCGCCGAAGCCGAGGTCGTAGGCGACGCAGGCATCGTAGTCGCGCAGGTAGGGATGATCGGGGCGCTCCTGCGGCAGGTACTGCTTGGGAAGCGGGATGCGCTCGGGCGGATAAAGCCCGTAGAACGGCGGCGGGGCGACGAGCGGGAAGTGCGGGCAGACAAACGAGACGAACAGTGCCCACGGCCGCTCGCCCGGCCGGCGCGCGGCCTCGCGCAGCCACGCGTGCGCCCGCGCGGCGATGTCGCGGTCGTAGCGGGTGTACGGCGATTCGCCGGGGCCGGCCAGCTTGGCGAGCTTGTCGTAGCCATTGCGCCGCGGAATGTTCTCCCTCACGAGCCCCTTCACGTCACCCATGCCCTCGATGACGTGCATCGGTATCACCTCCTCCGAGAAGCCATGGTCGTCGCCCGGCTTGCCGCGGAAATGCAGCTTGCCGATCGACACCACCCGATGGCCGGCCGCGCGCAGCACGTGGTGCCAGCTCGGCACCGCGCCCTCGTAAGGATCGGCGTTGTCCCAGTAGCCGATCTGGTGCGGGTACTTGCCGGTGGCGAAACCGGCACGCGAGGGGACGCAGATCGGCGAAGTGCAGTAGGCGGCGGTAAAGCGCGTTCCGCGCGCGGCCAGGCGGTCGAGATTGGGCGTGAGAGCAGATGCGCGCGCGTTGTGCTCGTCGGACATGATGACCAGCAGGTTCTGCGGCGCGAGCGGCATGCGACCGGCACACTAGTTGTCATGACACCATTCTGTCAAGCCACCGGCGCGCTGCCTATAATCTCCCGCCATGAAGCCCTCGCGCGACGATCCGCGGCTGCTGAACGCCCTGCTGTCGCATCGCGTGCTCGTGCTGTCGAATACCCTTGCGCTCGCCGCCGCGCGCCACTACCCGCGCCGCTTCGGCGTGCGGCTCGCCGAGTGGCGCGTCATCGACGCGTTGCACGCCGGCGGCGAGATCAGCGCGAACGAGATCAGCCGATGGCTGCGCACCGACAAGGCGTGGGTCGGGCGCTCGGTCGACCGCCTGATCCGCGGGGGCTACGCACGCCGCCGCGCCGACCCGGGACATGGGCGCCGCCTGCTGCTCAGCCTGACCGCCAAGGGAGAGCGCGCTTACGCCGCCATTGCGTCTGCTGCGCGCCGGCGGAACGACAATCTTCTCGCTGCGCTTTCCGGCGAAGAGCGCAGGATCCTCGAGCGCGCCCTTGCCAAGCTCCAGGGGCGCGCGAGCGCCATGCTCGCCGCATCAGAGCAGGGGTTCGCGAAGGCGATGCGCCAGGAAGATTGATCGGTCTTGGCGGATTCGAACCGCCGACCGATGGATTAGGAGGGCTTAAAAGTTGGCGGCCCGTACCACCCGCCAGACCGCCGCTATTCGGCGGGCTCCTCGAGGAAACTCTGCACCTCGCGAATAAGGTGCAAGCGGTTCTTCTCCACGCCCATGGAGTGCGAACCCTCGGAGAGCACTGTCACCCGCCGCTCCCTGGCATTCGTGAGCCGCTTGAAGAGAGCGAGCCCTTCTTCGGGCGGCGTGATCACGTCCCACTCTCCCACCACCAGCAGCGTCGGCGCGCGGATTGCGGAAGCGTCATAAGTCGGCCTGCCCTTCACCCAGTAGTCGTTGAGGTCGCGAAACACCCCGTTCGGCGCCCGCAGCACCGGCGGCGTTCGCGACGCTCCCTCCGGGTCAGTGGCGAGGTTGGCGTTCCACCATTTGTCGTACCAATCGCTAGGACTGATTTCCGCAACGCGGTCCTTCGGTATGCCGGCAGCGTTGAAGCCGCGAGTCTGCTCCCGCGTGCTGGTGCGGTAGGCGCCGCTGTAGGGCGGCGCCTTGAGTGACGGCTCGTGCCAGACCGGCGCGTAGAGCACAAGCCTTGCCACCTTGTCCGGGTTAAGCGAGGCGTATTTGCCCATGAACGTCGTTCCCATCGACCAGCCGATCAGGTTGATCCTCGACACGCCGCGCCGCTTCAGGATGAAATCGACCGCTGCGCCTATATCGCGCACGGCGTCGTCCGCACCGGCGAACGGCGGATTGTTGGCGGGCGGCTCGCTCATCGCCGCTGGCCGCGTCGAGCGGCCATAGCCGCGGATGTCGACGATATACGTGTCGAAGCCGCGCCTGGCCGCGTACTCCATCCACGATCCGCCCGGCAGGTCGATGTCGTACATAGTCTCGGAAGGGAAGGTCGCGCCGTGGACGAACAGTGCGATCCGTTCCGGCGCGTAGCGATCACCCGCCAGGTGCTTGTTCCTGACGTGCACCGTGATCCCCGGATCTTGCGACGGGATCATGAACGTCTCGGTGACGACCTCGGACCGCGGCGACATCGCGCTGCAGCCTACAAGCAGCGCGAGCGCCGGCGCAACAGCAAATCGAACCATGGTTTCCCCCTGAGAAATGCAAACGCCCCGGACATCCGGGGCGTTGCTCCTTACAGTACCCGCTCAGTCGTGGTCGTGGTCGTGTCCGTCGTCATCGTCGCCACTGCGGCACACGCGACTGTTGACGCCGCTGCCGCGGAAATCGAGAGGGCCATTGGCCTCGTGCTTGTATTTTGTCAGCACGTCGGCGCAGACGGTCGCCGCTGTTTCAAGATTCCCGCCACACACGAAGTTCGCGGCGTCGTCCGTGCTGCCTGTGCCCTTGTAGATCGCCTGCTGCGGATACGGGCACATCGGACGCGTACGCGCCCCGCTCTGCTGGATGATCTGCTGCGGCACCACGCCGTTCTCGACCCAGTTGACCAGGGCGGGAAATGCGTTCGGTACCTGGCAATGCCCGGCGCCGGGAACGCGGAACAGGCGGTAGAACTTCTGCAGCCGCTCTAAGTCGGGCTTGCCACCCTCTCCCTCGGAGGCCATCTGCCGGTAATAGTTGATCACTCCGCGGGGCATGATGAGCTGATCGTTCGCGCCGACCATCGTGAGGAGCTTGCCGCCGCTGCGCCGGAACGTGTCGAGGTCGCCGAAGGTATCGGTCACGTCCGCGATATTGCGCGAGCCGTCCTGCGCGACCTGCGCGTACCCGCTCGCCGGCACGCTAGTCCAGTCGAACGTGCGGTTGTGCTCGTCCCAGTGGAATTGCGTCACGCCGAGGAAGAACGGCGCGGTGCCGTTGAGGGCCGGGAGACTCGTGCCCTTGTCGAGGCCGAACCAGACCTTGTTGCCGCGAGCATTGCGCGGGCCGTCCCAGATCTTGTCGATGGCATCGGCTTCCTGGAGGGTCAGGCAGTTTGACGCTGGCGCGGTCGCCGTGCCGCAGACGTTGGCCTGCGCGCTGAAGGTGCAGGTCCGCGGGTCGTCGATGATGCCGTCGACCACGCCGTCCTTCGCGTCGCACGCAGCGATGGCAGAAGCGGTGGCTTGATTGAGCTTTGCCGCAGAAATCGGCGCGCCCACTGTGTCACGCATCACGATCTGGCCCCACATTTGCGCCGTCTGGAACCGGGTCCAGTAGATCGCCGGCGCGTTGGCGAGGATGCCATCGAGCTCCCCGGGCAGCTCCTGCGCGAGCACGTAGCCCTGGCGACCGCCGGTCGAGCAGCCGTTCCAATAGTTGTAGGCCGGCTTCTGGGCGTAGTAGGTCTTCGCGACCGCTTTGGAGAACAGAATCTGCTGCTTCATCCCGTTGCGGATGAAGTCGTTGATGAACTGCAGGTTGTACGTGCCGTCGAGGTTTACGCCGGGCTCGCAGTCGCCGCCGGCATGGCCGGTGTCGTTGCCCGAGCCGACGTAACCGCCGTTGACCGGTGCGTTGACGGCCAGGCTTCCGGCGCAGCCGCCGCCACCGATGCCCTGCGTCCTGCCATTCCATGCGCCCTGCACGCCGCCCGTGCCGCCGTCGACGCTGTTGAGCGGCAGGCCGACACGAATGTTGATGTTCTGGTTGTCGTTCTCTCCGTAGAGGATGTTCACCTGGCAGTACGCGACGTTCGGCCCGCTCGCCGCGATGATCTGGCTGTTGACCGACTTCACACCCGGCGCGCCGAAGAGCCCATTGGCCGGATCAACGGCGAGGTCCACGCAGCGCACCGGTTCAGGCGCCGGCGGGGGTTTCGGAAGCTTGTCCGCCGCATTGGCTGCGCCGTGCAGCAGGGCAAGAGCCAACAGGCCAGTGGCAAGCGAACGCAGTTGTGGCAGCACAGAAGTCATAGACCCTCCTCCAGGTCGTTGCGACTATGAAACTCTTGGCTGAAACGCGACAGATGAGCGGCGGATGTCTCTCCTCTCACGATTGTTTGGTTGCCAAACAATCGTGAGAGACGCTACTCCTCTGCTTTGATCTTGGTCAATCGCAAGTTGACCGCATGAACTTTGTTGCACGCGCGTGGCGCTCGTTGTGCGAAGCAGCTAACACGAAAGTGTTAACGGCAGCGGCGCTATCGGCGTTCAAGGCCGACGGCAGCGCATCCTCGGGCGCGAATCGCGGAAAACCGTGGAGGGACTGCGTTTAAATTCCCCACGTTTTCCCCACAGCGCCAAAATAAAAAGGGCTTAGCTTTACGCTAAGCCCTTGAAGATTTGGTAGGCCGTGGCGGATTCGAACCGCCGACCAACGGATTAAAAGTTGAAGCACTTCGCCTAAGTAATTGACTAACCGGCCCGCCCTCACCCGCCAACGCCCGCCAAAGGACGTGGCGGCCCTACGTTTTCCCTACGTTTTTTCTATTCTCGGCTTTGCCAACAGCGGACATTCGGTCGCCATAGCCGTGCCGGTCTGTAGGCCCTTAGTCCAATTTCGCTCTGGGAACGACCCTGCTTCAATCCTTCCATGAGTGAAAAAAGAGGGATCGTCATCCATTTCACGGACGGGTCGAGCAAGACGCTCGAGTTCCCGAAGCAGGCGCCGGACGACCAGACCCAGATCCACCGGCTGAAGGAGGCGCTCGAGGCGCGCAGCCTGGTGGTGGAGGCCGACGG
>DATLVV010000325.1:0-4379 GCA_035577165.1 Steroidobacteraceae bacterium
AGCGAACTCGATGTCACTTTTCCCTGAGTGCTCTGCGTATTCACGTGCGCCCGAACAGGGCCGAAGGATTCGACCAGCGTCGCGCCGCCGCCCTCCAGGCAGTTATGAACCAGGCCGACGAATGAAATCTTGGAGCTGGCCAGGGTGTTGCCGACCGGAGTATTGCAACATGACGCATACCAACGCAGCAGACCATTCGGCGTGAGCCGCATGCAGGCAAGAGAGTCCTTGCCCTGCGTGAAGGTGACGTTTGCGGCGCGGGTCTGA
This sequence comes from Steroidobacteraceae bacterium, assembly GCA_035577165.1. Lineage (GTDB taxonomy): Bacteria > Pseudomonadota > Gammaproteobacteria > Steroidobacterales > Steroidobacteraceae > Bog-1198. Next base: position 268 of record DATLVV010000325.1, read on the forward strand.
ATCACTTCCGTGCCGCCGTTGCCATCCAAAATTTCACCCGCATGGCCCAAAAAGTGCGCGAAGGCCTGGCAATCCCGGCAATAACACACGCAGCGGTTTACCCCGCTCGAAGGGGCGACATACCCCCGCAACGTTCCACAGCGGCACTGCAGGGGATGATTCATGGCGAATGCCTCGTGGCGGGCAGTCCGCATTCGTATGCATGCACGCCGGGCAGCAGCCGTCGTACCACGTCGAACTCAATGGAGGCTTCTTGCAAGATGTGCCAGGCCGTGGACACGACGATCAAGTGTTCGCCGGGAAAGATGATCAGGCGTTGACCGCCCATGCCCCGTGCCACCCAGGCCAATCGCTTGGGTTCGCCATAGGGCAGCAACCACCACTGATAGCCGTATTGGAAGCCCTCGCCCGCGTCGATCCTGGGGATCAGCGATTCCTTGACCCAATCCGAGGTCATCAGCGGTTGTCCATTCCAGCGTCCGTCGTTGAGGTATAGCAGTCCGATTTTGGCCAGATCCGCCGCGCGCAGGTACAGTCCGCCCTCGGTGTCGACGACCCCGAGCGGAGTGCGCTTCCAGAAATAATTGCGAATGCCGAGCGGTCCGAACAAATGGCTGCGCGCGTAGTCTTCGATGTCGACCCCGGTTTCACGCTTGAATATATACGCCAGCAGTTCGGTCGCGCCGCTGGAATAGGCGAACACCGTTCCCGGTTCCTCCTTCATCGGCCGATCGATGACGAATTGCACCCAGTCCTCGGAGGCCTCCATGAGGTCGGAGGGATTGGCGGGATCGTCGTACGGTAGATCCTCATTCCAGTCCAAGCCGCTGGTCATGGTCAGCAGATCGCGCAGGCTCATTCGTCGCTTGCGCGCATCGAGGTTCTTGACCTTGGTTTCATCGAAGTAGTGCAGCACGGGGGTTGACAACGGCGTTTTGAAGGCGCCGCGCGCCATGGCAACTCCAATGGTCGCGGAGGTGACCGTCTTCGTCACCGACTGCATGGTGTGTTCATCGGTGCCCTGGTAGTACGGATGCCACGCAGGGTCGAAGTAGTTGTAGGGCCCGGTCATCCGCGCATTCAGGGGACCCTTGGTGCGCGCTTCTTTGCCGTAGATTGCCCCATAATCATGCGGATAGCGCCGCTCGAACGCCACCTGGCCGCAACGCATGACCAGCAGGCTGTCGACCAGCGGGAATTTGCCCGACGCAATATCCGCGTCCAGCGCCGCCAGCGGTTCGGGGTCGATGCCGAGGGATGCAGGCGCGGCGCGCGCGGGCAGGGCGGCGCCGGCCGGGCTTGGCGCAGCCGCACTCGTGGCGGCCAAAGCCGCTCCCAGCGCCGCGATGAACATATGCATGAGGTCAGCCTCGAATCAGGGTTGAGCGATCGCCCGCAGTTCCTTGGCACGCCGCAGTGCCTGCTCGAGCGTATCGATTACATTGTCCGGCCCCACGTGGGCGATAACGCCGCCGCGTTCCAGTTTGTAGCGCACATTGGGCCGAACCTCAACCAGCAGCACCGCGGCGCCGTGGCGTTTGAAGTCGGTGATGATTTCTTCGATGGCGAAGATGCCGGTGGCATCGACGAAGGGCACGTTGCCGAGCCGCAATATGAGCGTCGACGTCGCCCGATGAACGTGCTCCAGGCTGCGCTCGAGTTTCTCTGCGGCGCCGAAGAAGAACGGCCCTTCGATGCTGTAGATGACCACGCCGTTATTTGCCGGCACCGCCGGAGAACCCGGTGCGGCGGATTCGGGCTGCTCTTCGATGTGCTCTTCGATATTCACGGAATCCGCCATCCGCCGCATGAAGAATAAGGCGGCGAAAATCACGCCGACGTTGACGGCGACCACGAGATCGACGAACACCGTCAAGAAGAAGGTCAGCAGTAGAATTCCGACATCGACCTTCGGCGCACCGCGCAGCACCCGCAGGACATGCCGCACTTCGCTCATGTTCCAGGCGACGACGAACAGGATGGCCGACAGACAGCACAACGGTATGGCGGAGGCGAGCGGCGCGAGCAGCAGGATCACCAGCACCAGAAACACGCAGTGGACTATCCCGGCGAGCGGACTGGTGGCGCCGTTGCGTATATTGGTCGCGGTGCGCGCAAGCGCACCGGTGGCGGCAAACCCGCCGAACAGCGGCGCAATGATGTTGGCAATGCCCTGACCGATGAGTTCTTGATTCGAATCGTGACGGGTGCCGGCCATGCCGTCCGCCACCACGGCGGACAACAGCGATTCGATCGCACCCAGCAAGGCGATGGTGAATGCCGGACCCACCAAGGAGAGGACTTGCGCCGGCTCCAGCGAGGGCAGCGACAACGCGGGCAGTGTCCGCGGGATTCCGCCGAAGGCGGAACCAATGGTCGCGACCCCCTTGAATCGAAAAACGGCCTGCAGCACGGTGACCACGAGGAGTGCAATCAGGGGGGCCGGAAGGCGCTTCAAGTAGCGGGGGCCAAGAGTCAAAATCACGAGCGCGAGCAGCGCCAATCCGGTGGTCGCCGGGCTGATGGTCGGCAAGGCTTCGATGAGCGACCACAGCTTCTGGTGAAAGCGCAGTCCTGCGGGAGCCGGAGACAACCCGAGGAAGTCCTTCCACTGGCCGACGAAAATGATGACGGCGATTCCAGCCGTAAAGCCCGCGATGACGGGATTGGGGATGTACTTGATCACGGCTCCGAGGCGCGCGATTCCGAACACCAGCAGAATGACTCCTGCCATCAGCGTGGCGATTTGCAGGCCGGCGATGCCGTGTTGCGCCGTGATGATCGAGAGCACGGCGATGAATGCGCCGGTCGGGCCCGAAATCTGCACGCGGGTACCGCCGAAAACCGAGGTCAACAGCCCTGCGACGATGGCCGTATACAGCCCCTGCTCCGGCCGGGCTCCCGAGGCGATGGCGAATGCCATGGCCAGCGGCAGGGCGACGATGCCCACCACCAATCCCGCCATTACATTGTTCCGGATATGAGATCGCGACCACAATCCGGCGGCCTTGGCTTCCAGCAGTGCAATCATGGCAACATGCTACCTGCGCGGAGCATCTGCAACATAGCGACGAAACGGAGCGGGGAATAAAAAACGGCGCGGACCCTCGAGGGCCCGCGCCGCTGGGATATCGCACCAGCGGGGGAGTTGGCTGGTTGCCGGCGCGAGATTCTCCTAAACCTTAGGGGATATCCTGCCAAAATGCAGGAGCCTCAGGGCGGACCCTTTGTACCGGGCGGTGAAAGCGATTTCACTTGACAGTGCTTACGCAGCGGCCGATGCCACCCGCGGCTGGCGCAAGCGGTGCACGATGAGATAGGCGACGACGGCCACCCCCAGCGTGACGCAGCTGACGTAGAAATCCCGCTGTAGGTGTTCCGTAAGCGCCATGGCGATCAACACGGCGGCCATCGCAGCAATTGCCGCATAGCTCGCGTAGGGGAACAACCACATGCTGACCGCCGGCTTCGGCAGCCCATCGCGCTCACGGCGCCGCCGCAGCACGATTTGCGCCACACAAATGGTCATGTAGACGAACACGATCAGGGCGCCTGAGGAGCTGACCAGAAAATCGAACACTTGTTGGGGGGCCTGCGTGGCCGCCACGATCCCGAGAAACCCTGCAACGGCACCCATCAGCACCGAGATCACCGGCACGCGCCGGGCATTTAGTTTCACCAACGCCTGCGGCGCATCGCCGCGGTCCGCGAGGATGAACATCACGCGCGAACTCACATAGAACGCCGAGTTCAAACAGGACAGCACCGCGGTGAGGATGATCACGCTCATGATCTGGGGTGCCCAGGGCACATGCATGGTATTCAGGGCCAGGGTGAACGGCGATTCGCCCGAACGCACCGTGTTCCATGGCGTGACCGAAACGATCAAGAACAGCGAAATCACGTAGAAAATCAGAATTCGCCAGATCACCGACGTGGTCATCCTGGCGATGGCGCGGCCGGGTTGGGCCGATTCCGCCGCCGCGATGGTGGTGATTTCCGCGCCGGTCATGGCGAAGAACACGGTGGGAACTGCCGCGAGCACCGCCACCCAGCTATTCGGCATAAATCCGCCATGATCGACCAGATTGCCGAAGGTCGGGCCGTGCGGC
>DATLVV010000326.1:0-8156 GCA_035577165.1 Steroidobacteraceae bacterium
GTCAATGGTATCGGGGCGGTACCAACGAGCTATTTGAAGTGGTCGCGATTGACGACCAGGATCAAACCATTGAAATCCAGTACTTCGATGGCACCGTCACTGAAATGGAATTCGATTCCTGGAACGAACAGCTGCTCGACGAACTCATCGATGCGGCGGATGCGCCGGAGGATTGGTCGGGCGCGGTGGATGTAGAGGCCGAAGACCTGGACCGCGAGTTCGAGGACAATGCGCGCAGTCTTTGGTCCACTCCGAACGATCGTTCGCTGCGCCGCTGATCCGTCTTTTCGCTTCAGGTGCGCCGATCAGCGTTTCGCGGCTTCGCGTGCGGCGAGTTCGTTGAGGCGCCCGCGAAAAATCACCAGCAAAATAAGTCCCGGCAACGCGCTGGCGAAAGTCACGACGAAGAAATTCGCCCAGCCCACCGCGGCAACGACCTGTCCGGCGATCGCTCCCATCGACACCCGCGGCAACGCGGATAGCGCCGATAGCAGCGCGTACTGGGTCGCGCTGAAATTAGGACTGCACTGGGACACCAAGAAGGCGACGAATGCCGCCTGGCCCATGCCGCCGATTCCCGTGTCCAAGCTGGTCGCAAGCACCAGCAGCCACAGTTTCTTGCCGGACAGCGCAAGCCACATGTAAAGAAGATTGGTGAACGCCTGACCGATGCCGAATATGAGCATCGACCGAAACATGCCCCAGCGTATGTACAACACGCCGCCGATCGACACTCCGATGATGGTGGACACCGTCATGTTCACCTTGCCGTACACACTCAATTCCGCCAACGAAAATCCCACGCCCTTGATCATGAAGGCGCTGTACAGGCTGAGGGCGAAGGCATCGCCCACCTTGTAGAGCAGCACCAACAGCAAGAACCCCGGGGCGCCCTTCTGCTTGATGAGCGCCTGCAAGGGCAGCCACACGGCATCCGCCAGGGTCGTCGGCGGCCGGCCGGGGACCTCGGGTTCCGGCGCCCACACCGTCGCCAATATCGTCGCCCCCATGACGCACGCCACCAGCAGGAATGCGACCCGCCACGCAACAGAAGTGCCCACCCGGGGTTCGAGGCCCGCGGCGATCAACACGAGCACGGTGCCCGCGAGCATTGCCGCCGAGCGAAAGCCGAATGTCGTGGCCGCAGCCGCCAGCGCCCGCTCGCTCGGCGGAATGACATCAACGCGGTAGGCGTCGACCACGATGTCCTGCGAAGCAGATAGGAAAGCGACCAGCAGCGCGATGATGCCGAGCACATACGGTTCCTTGACCGGCGAGCAAAAGCCCATCACCCCGATGGCAATCGCCAGGCATGCTTGGTAAATCAGAATCCAGCCGCGGCGCCGTCCCAACACCGGGGGCAAGTATCGGTCGAGCAGCGGCGCCCACAAAAACTTGAACACGTAGGGAAAGCCGACCAAACCGAAAATACCGATGGTCTTGACGTCGAGCCCGGCGGACGCGAGCCACGCCTGCAAGGTGAATCCGGTCAAATTGAAGGGTAGACCGGAGGCAAAGCTGAGCAGCAACACAGCGGTCATCCGCTTGTCGCCGAGCGCTTGGAGTACGGTGGGTTTGGAGACTTCAGGCATGGCGCGCGATAGTATCAGGGCCCATGACCTTGGCCTATCAAACTGATTTCATCGAACTGTGCGTGCGGTCGGGGGTGTTGCGCTTCGGCAGCTTCACTCTGAAGTCGGGCCGCGAAAGTCCCTATTTTTTCAACGCGGGCCTGTTCAACACCGGGGATGCCATCGGCGCGGTGGGACAGGCCTACGCGGAAGCGGTCACGGCCGCCGATTTAAAATTCGACATGCTGTTCGGCCCTGCCTACAAGGGCATCCCGTTGGTCACCATCACCGCCGCGGCTCTCGCGCAACGGGGCCGCAACCTGCCCTTTGCCTTCAATCGCAAGGAGGCCAAGGATCACGGCGAAGGCGGCAATATCATCGGCAGTCCGCTCGGCGGAGCCGTGCTGATTGTCGATGACGTCATTACCGCCGGTTCCGCCATTCGCGAATCCATCGATCTCATTCATGCTGCCGGCGCCCGTCCAGCCGGGGTATTGCTGGCCCTGGATCGCCAGGAACGGGCGCCGGAAAGCCGGCTGTCCGCGGTGCAAGAAGTGGAGCAGCGTTTTGGGATTCCGGTCGTCACCGTCGTCAATCTGGCCGATTTGATGCACCATGTCTCGGCGCAGGGGCGCGGGGACGACCTGCAGCGGATGCAAGCCTACCGGCAGCGTTACGGGCTCTCAGATTGAGGAACAGGCCCTAGAAAACGCGGGCGGCTCCGCTCACAATGGCGGCCGATTCTCCCTTTAGGATATGCGCTTGAAGACAGTCGTTTGGATACTCTGCGCCGGGGCATTGCTCACCTCGCCGTCTTTTGCGACCAGTACGAACGGCCGTACACTCTACAAGTGGGTGGACGAGCAAGGGGTGACCCACTATGGCGACCACATCCCGCCGGAATACGCGTCCCAAGAACAGCACATCATGAATTCGCAAGGCGTCGAGATCAGCCGCCTGGACGCGCAGAAATCCGCGGACCAAATGGCGGCCGAGGAACAAAAGCGGCTCGAGGCCCAGCAGAGCCAGAACCGTGACAGAAATTTGCTGAACACCTATGCGTCGGTGCAGGAAATCGAGCGCTTGCGCGACCAGCGCGTGACGCTGCTGTCCGATCAGATCAAGGTCACGTCGCAATTTCTCGAGGTTTTGAACGGAAGGTTGAACAAGCTGCGTACCGCGAGCATGCATTTCAAACCCTACAACAACGATGCGGCCGCGCCGCCCATGCCGGATCAGGTCGCCGAAGATCTGGTTCGTGTGGGCAACGACATTCGCACCCAACAGCAGAATCTGCATGAAAAGCGCAGCGAAGAAGCGACGATGCGCAAGCAATTCGACAGCGACATCCAACGGTTCAAAGAGTTGAAGGGCATCCATTGACGCCGAAGACTCGAATCCTGCTGGGTGTCACGGGCGGCATCGCCGCGTATAAAAGTCCCGACCTGGTGCGCCGGCTGATCGAGCGCGGCGCGGACGTGCAAGTCGTGATGACGGACGCGGCGCAACGCTTCGTCTCGCCCATGACTTTTCAGGCAGTTTCAGGCCGGCCGACGCGCAGCGACCTGTGGGACGGCGCGGCGGAGGCCGCCATGGGCCACATCGAGCTGGCCCGCTGGGCTCAGTTGGTGTTGATCGCCCCGGCCAGCGCGGACTTCATTGCGCGGCTCGCCGGCGGCCGGGCCGATGACTTATTGGCCACCCTCTGCCTCGCCACCGAAGCGCCCATCGCGCTCGCACCGGCGATGAATCGAGTCATGTGGGCCAACAAGTCCACACAGGCCAATGTGGAGACGCTGATTTCGCGCGGCATCCGCTTCCTGGGCCCCGCCTCCGGCAATCAAGCCTGCGGCGAAGTCGGTTTGGGCCGCATGTGGGAACCCGTGAAGCTGGCGGAAAGCCTGCTGGAACCGCCGCCCAATGCGGGGCTGCTGGCCGGGCTCAACATATTGATCACTGCCGGCCCGACCCGCGAGCGACTCGATCCGGTGCGCTACCTCACCAACCGCAGTTCGGGGAAAATGGGATTTGCCGTCGCCGCCGCGGCCCGCGAGGCCGGCGCGCACGTCACCATCGTCACCGGACCCGTGCAACTGCCGACGCCGGTGGGCATCACCCGCATCAATGTGGAAAGCGCACGCGATATGTATGCCGCGGTTCACCGCCAAGTGGCGGACACCGACGTGTTCATTGCGGCCGCGGCGGTGGCCGATTTTCAGCCCGTGAGCGTCGCCAAGCACAAGATCAAGAAGCAAGGCGTCGCCGTCAAACTCGAGCTCGAGCCTGCGCCCGATATCATCAAATCGGTCGCGGATATGGCCAAGCGTCCCTTCGTCGTCGGCTTTGCCGCGGAAACCGACAACGTCGAGGACAATGCGCGCAGCAAGCTCAAGCGCAAGAAGCTCGACATGATCGCCGCCAATCAGGTCGGCGACGGCATTGCCTTCGACTGCGAAGACAACGCACTCACCGTCATCTGGCCGGGCGGCAAGGTCGAAGTTGCGCGCGGACCGAAAATCGATGTCGCCCGGCAGCTCATCGCCCTGATCGCAAGCCGCCTGCCGCCGCCCGACGGCACGCCGCGCCGCGGCGCCCGCAAGCGCCGAACCGTAGCGGCGTTGCCGCGCGAGCGAGTGCGTGCGCGCCGCGCACGCAGATAGGATCCGCATGCAGCGTCGCATCAAGCTGCGGATTCTGGATCCGCGCATCGGCAAGGAATTTCCGCTCCCACAGCATGCAACGGCGGGCTCCGCCGGTATGGATTTGCGCGCCTGCGTCGGCGCGCCGCTCATCGTGCAGCCCGGCGCCGCCGAACTCGTCCCCACCGGCATCTCGATTTTCATCGCGGACCCGGACCTGGCCGCAGTGCTGCTGCCGCGCTCGGGGTTGGGGCACAAGAGCGGCATCGTGCTCGGCAATCTGGTGGGCCTGATCGATTCTGACTATCAGGGACCCTTGATGGTTTCGGTCTGGAATCGCAGTACCGCGGCGTTCACCATCAATCCCGGCGATCGCATTGCGCAGATGGTGTTCGTGCCGGTGGTGCAGGTGGGATTCGAGATCGTCGAGGACTTCCAGGGCACCGCGCGCGGCGCGGGCGGATTTGGAAGTTCCGGCGGCTCGTAAGATCCTCTATTCAACCTGGCCGCGGTTCTGCAGCCCGTAACTGCCCGCTCGCGGAGGAAATGCAGCTAGAGACTTGTTCTGCCGCCGCTCATGCTTGAGGCATGGCAATTCGGGATTGGCCCAGCGACGAACGACCCCGCGAAAAGCTGCTCGGCAAGGGTGCCGCGGCGCTATCCGACGCCGAATTGCTGGCCATTTTGCTGCGCACGGGAACCCGCGGCCACTCGGCGCTCGATCTCGCGCGCGATGTGCTCAAGAATTTTCACTCGCTGCGCAAGCTGATCGCCGCCGATCGGCAAAGATTCTGCGCCGAACGCGGACTGGGGTTGGCGCGGTTCGCCGAGTTGCAGGCGGCGGTCGAGATCGCACGCCGACAGATGTCGGAGACCCTGCGCGCCGGCCCCTCGCTCGCGAGCCCGCGGGCCACGCGGGATTTTTTGTCCTCGCAGCTGCGCGACCTCGAGCACGAGGTATTTTGCTGCCTCTACCTCGACAAGCGCCATCGACTCATTCAATTCCAGGAGCTGTTTCGCGGCACCATCGACGGCGCGAGCGTGCATCCGCGGGAAATCGTCAAACTCGCCCTGCAGCGCAACTCCGCCGCCGTCATCATTGCGCACAATCATCCGTCCGGGGTCGCGGAACCGAGCCAGGCCGACGAATTGATCACCCAGCGGGTCAAGGAAGCGCTCGCCTTGGTGGACATTCGCCTGCTGGATCACATCATCATCGGCGACGGCGCCAGCGTATCGCTGGCGGAACGGGGGCTTCTTTAAAAGATGGAGCGCAACGCAACGGTGAAACCGTAGGCGAAGTGACGCCACCCCGGATTTCCCCACACGAACAGGAGGACGCCTTGCGCACCCAGGAGCACGCACGAGGCGGCAATGGTTGCCGGGTGTAACCGTTTTGCCGAGAGATAGTCGTAGGTCATCAGCGGAACGAGAAGGCAAATATCCAAATAGATCGCGTCCGTCCAGTAGTCGGGAGCAAAACGCGGGAGCCAGGAAATCCGCTGCTCCGCCGCCTGCACAGCGACGAATGTCGCGAAGGCCATGAAGCGTTTGTGCCAGGCGGGCCATCGGCGGCGCTGGTAGATCGCGCCGACGAAAAAGACTAGAAACGTCGTATAGACATAAACGCCTGGTAGGTCCAAGTCATAGGCTTTGGACAAATCGGGGTCGAGCGGGTAAACGATCCTTCTCCGCATTTCCACCAATACCATCGACGCCCAGACGGGAAAGCCGAGCACGATGCCGAATGTGCCGAGCTTTCGGTGCAGCGCGAGGCGCCCTGTCGAGGCGAGGATGGCCTGCGTGAAAAAAAGCGCCAGCCATGTTCCCATCAACGCGCCGTGGATGTTGAGCACCCAAGCGATCGGGAATGTGCCGGCTGCGAACTTCAAAAATACCGGTACAAAAGCAATTGAGGCGATGAGGATGCCGAGCAGTGCGAGCAAGACGAAGAAATAGCGCCTATACCGGCTCACGAGCCATTGCGCGGCCGTGTCGACGGAGTCGAGCTCAACGCGCGCCATGCGGTGTCCTGAGCCCGTGGGGTCCTCCGAATAGAATTTGCACGCCGTTGCGATTGAACGCGATGCCGTCCGGGCCATCGCTGAGTTGCAGGACTGTCATTTGCGCATATCCTCCTTGTTCAGCGCACGGGGGGGAGCGTTGGTCATACGATGCGCTAAAACGAGACCGTTCATCAAGCGGACCGCGGCTTGCTTTGATCTATACTGGAGCTTGGCGGCGAAAGCAGGGAGGCTGGGATAAGAAAAATGAACAAGCTGTGCATACTCGCGCTCGCTGTGGGGATACTCACTGGCGCCGCATCTCGTGCGGCCACGCCGCCGTCGATCGAGGATTTTGCTTCCCGGCCGAAAATTGAAGACGTATCGATATCGCCGGACGGGCGCTACCTGGCGGTGATTCAGACACTCAACGGTAAAGCAATGGCTGTGGTCATGGATCGCCGGGGACGCTCGGAGGCGCCGACGCGTCCCGTGCTCGCCGAACCCGAGCACTTCAAATTCAGCTGGTGTCGCTGGGCCACCAATACGCGCCTGCTGTGCGGATTTCACGCGATGGTCCGGGAGGGGTTCGTCTACAGCGTTTCACGGTTGGCGGCCGTCGATGCGGACGGCAAGAACACGCACGTGTTGATGCAGAATAACAGCTCGGCGCAGGGGCAATTCCAGGACAAGATCATCAACTGGAATCCCGGTCCGCCGAATACCGTGCTCATCGAAGCCGACGAGGGATTGAGCGACAGCGAGGTGGCCTCGGGCGCCATCGTCTACGGCAACGTAGGGACGCATGGTCTGCCGGCGGTGTTCGAACTCAATGTCGTGTCGGGACAATTGTCCATGCGCCAGCATGCGCGGGATCCCATCCGTCACTGGATTACGGACAAGCAGGGGGCCGTGCGGATCGGCTGGGGCTATTCTGGAACCACGATCTCCTACTGGACGCGACTCGACAGCGATTCGAATTGGCGGCGGTTGACCAAGTTCGAGATATACAGTCGCGAGAATCACTTCGAGCCCGTTGCCATCAGTGCCGACGATCCGAATATGGCTTACGCGATCGGCCCTTCCGAGGGCCGCGACGCCATCTGGCTCCTTGACCTCACGGATAAGGAGGATCCGCGGCTGGTGTTCTCGCACCCCGTCGTCGATGTTTCCAACCCCATCCTCGGCCCGGACGGACGAATGATCGGCGCCCGACATGACAACGGCAATCCGATGATCTTCTACACCGACAGCCGCATCGAGGCTTTGATGGGCGGGGTGCAAAAGCTAGAGCCGGAAACGTTCAATTCCCTCTACGGGTCTTCGCGCGACGAAATGACGTTTGTGATCCGGTCGGTGAGCGACCTCGATTCCCCGCGATTCATGATATTCGACGGCAATGCCCACAAGCTCTCCAGGTTGAGCGCGCCCTACCCCGACCGCGACAAGAGCACGCTTGCGACGATGCGCTCCATTTCCTACCCGGCACGCGACGGCACCCGCATTCCGGGGTATCTGTCGACGCCGCGCGGCGCGTCCACCTCCCACTTGCCGCTCATCGTGATGCCGCATGGCGGGCCCATTGCCCGCGACACGTGGGGCTATTTCTTTCTGCGGCAATTTCTGCTCAGCCGCGGATATGCAGTGCTGCAAATGAATTTTCGCGGCTCGCACGGCTATGGCGGCGACTGGTTCTTCGCCGCGCACCAGGATTGGGGCGGTCTCACGTACGACGACGTCGTAGATGGGGCTCGCTGGGCCATTCAAACCGGTATCACGGACACGGATAGGGTCTGCATCGTCGGCTGGAGCTTCGGCGGCTACGTAGCGCTCCTCGGTGCGCAACGGAATCCCGAACTGTTTCATTGTGCGGTCGACATTGCCGGGGTCAGCGATCTGGGGCTTCTCATCGACGAGGGCCATCAATGGTTGAATGGCATCGG
>DATLVV010000327.1:0-4163 GCA_035577165.1 Steroidobacteraceae bacterium
TCCTGGGGTTCGGCTGGCTCAGCGATGCCTTGGACGTCATTCCCGATGTGTGGATACCGAATGAAACTCAGGCCGCCGAATCCGCCGGCGCGGATGTCGATGCGGAAGGCATCCTGTTCGGGCAGGTACAGCGCATCGATCAGTCTCTGGAAGCGGTGGGACACGAGACTTCGCCGAATTCGCGCGCGTTTTTTCTGGGCTTTGCCGGCGTCGGCGATCAGAAGGTGTTCGCGCAAGAAATCGGTCTGGCGTCGCGGGTACTGGGCGAGCGCTACGACATCGGACGCCGCAGCGTGTCGCTGATCAACGATCAACGGGACTTGGAGCGGGCGCCGCTCGCGACGGTGACCGGGCTGCGATATGCCCTGCGCGGCCTCGCCTCGCGCATGAATCTCGACCGGGATGTGCTGATACTGGCGATTTCCTCGCACGGTAGCGAGGACCCGGCCATCGAGGTCGCCAATTCGGAGCTGCCGCTCCGGGATCTGACCGACGAGGAACTTGCCGATGCCCTCCGTGATGCCGGCATCCGTTGGCGGGTGATCATCATCTCGGCTTGCTACGCGGGCGGCTTCCTGGAAGAGCTGAGCGACCCCCAGACCATCGTCATCACCGCCGCGGCGGCCGATCGCACTTCGTTCGGCTGCTCGAATGACAGCGATCTGACTTATTTCGGCGAGGCCTTCTATCGGGATGCGCTGCCGGGCGCGCGCTCGATGCGCGCCGCCTTCGAATCAGCCAAGGCGGCCATTGCCGCGCGGGAGCGCCGGGAACACGTCGAGGCGTCGAACCCTCAGGCGTATTTCGGCGCCAAAATGCAGGCCAAGCTGGCTTCGCTGAACGCGGGCGAGCCCTGAAAAACCTGCCGGCCGCGCAGTCAGCGGCTGGCGGTCACGTCGGGCGGTTCCGCGGCGTCGGTGGGAGCGGGCACCGCCATGATCCATCCGCGTAAGTTCTTCAACACCACCTGCTGCCGGCTTTCGCGCAGTATCTGCGCACGTTCGGTTTTCTCCGCCCCGCCGCGCGGATAGTGCACCGTGTGGAAGGCGGCCGCATGGCCGGCAAAGTCGCCACGCAATTCGCCGAGCGCGAGATTGATGGATTCGCGCAGTAAATCGACGCTCGCGCTGATGAGCAGCGCGCCGTCCTGAACCATCCAGGTGTTCTCCGAATCGGCGCCAACGGCCGCTCGCGGCCGTCCCACGACTTCAACGACATTCCTGAAGGTGGCGGGCGATGCCGCCTCCGGACTGTGGATGATGATGAGGTTCTGCAGGATCAGCGCACGCGCGTCCTGCGTCATGAAAAATGCCGGCGAACACTCGATCAACCAACCCGGGCCCGCCCGCTCCGTAGCTTGGATGAGCGCCTTGTCGCCATGGGTCGCCAACCCGTCGAGCGCGCGCCGCATCAACTCGGCGCTGGTGAAATGGTTCAGGGATGGTTGGTACGGGGCGAGCACGATGTCGGACAGGCTGTTCTTTTTCTTCTTTTCCAAGGCCTGCCGATGGCTATCGTACATGCCTTGGGCGATCAGGGTCCCAAGGGCCACCGGCCACGGGCCTGGATACAGGATGGCTCCCGGTTGGCCTGTCACTGTGTCGTCATTGGCCATGCCCGCGAAGGAGACCAATTCCTCTTTGGGCAGCCGCAGCGACAGGGCGGGAACGGTGATGTCCGGCTCGGCGGGAATCTCCTCGGACGCAGACACCCCTGCCGTCAGCGCGGCCGCTGCCGCCAACCCAATGCTCAATAATGCGCACCCACGCACGCCGATTCAACCTCGCTAGAATGGCTTCTGAACAGCGGCTTTGCCCGACTCGATCACCGAATAATAGGCATTGGTCAGCGCAGGATAATCCGGCGGCTCATCCCATTTCCCCTCCGCGCCTTTCATTTCGTTGATGGGCGCAAAGAAATCATAGGCGTTGGACGAGAGGTTGATCACCGACAGCGTGCCCACGAGATCTGCGGAGGGGTCGCCTTGCGGAACGTAGGCCGAATAATTGCGCATGATTCCCAGGGCTGTGATGTCGATGACGACCAGGTGATCCACGTTGTACTTGGCCTTGAGCTCCCTGAAGTCCTTTTTGGCAACGTTGGTTCCGGTGCCGCTGAAGTCTTTGAGCTGCTTGATATTTAGATTCTCCGCGATGACCGTCACGTCGACGCCCTTCTTGCGCAGCCGGTCGGCGATGTCGTCTTTGAGCATCAAAAGATCCTCGCCGGTCAACACATGCGTGTGTTTGGTGAGCGATGAGTTCGCGGCGGACGCGGCGGCCATGCACAGCAGGCAGAAGGCCCCCGGAAACGAAGTATCCACCTTGGGCAAGGCGGTCATCGCCACGCCGACGCGGCCGCTGTGGGCAGTCAGCGCGTTGTCGGCGAAGGACACCGGTAATTGCGGATTATTTGCGCAGGCGGAAAGTTGCACGGCCGCGAGCAGCGGCCAAATCATTCGTGGGTATTTCATGACGATCCATTCTTATTGTTCGAATTCGTTCTTGTTCGAAGGACCTAAGCGTCGCCCGGACCGCTCAAGCTCTGCCGGGCAAAGCCATATTACGCCTCTTCATCGTAAATTATAATGGACAACATCCGGATCGGCACCTTGTCCAAGGTCTCCGGGCCATGGGGTACGTCGCCGCGAAAACTCAAGGAGTCACCCGGCGCGAGCGGATAGCTGTGGCTGCCGTGCCGATAGGTCAGCGAACCGGCGAGCAGGTAGATGAACTCGGTTCCGGGATGCTGAAATCCGGGAAACACCTCGCTCTTGTCGGTGAGGGTCACGAGAAAGGGTTCGAACGATTTTCGCGGGCCGCGCTGGGCGGCCAACAAATGATAGGTGTGCCCGCGCCGGGTGCCGCGGCGCACGACCTCGAGTCCCTGGCCTGCAGGCACCCGCTGCGCCCCCTCCTCGTCGCCGCCCAATTGCTGCAGCAGCAGCGCCGGCCTTACGCCGAGCGCGCTGGCCAGTGCGACCAGGGTTTCCAGGCTGGGGGTGACATGGCCGGTTTCCAGGCGGCTGAGCATGCCGGCGCTGATCCCGGCGGAAGTCGCGACGTCCGTCAGCGTCAAATCCTGGCTCTCACGGACGCGTCGGGCGACGGCACCCAGCTGCCGACCTACGTTGCCCGAACTGACCGGCGTCGGTTTCGGATTTTTTGGTAAACGCGCCAAGCGAGGCCTCTTTGGATATCCCTATGATGTCTGCATGCAGCGCGGCTTCCATGCGCCCGCGAGTCAATTTACACTGCACGCAATAAATTTGCACTACAGTAACTGACATGTTATTTATTTCCGATGCTCGCGTACTTCCTTCGGCCGCCCGCTTCCTCCCCTCGGCGCGGCGGTCACCTGGCCAGCGTCGTTCGATCGAGAATATGATACGAGTTCCTCGCCTCGAGAGGCGAGTCCTTCCCAAATAAACACCGCTACATAGCCAGAGGATAAGAGTATGGCGCGCGACCCAAAACACGACATCCTATTCCAGCCCATCAAAATCGGGCCGAAGACGCTGCGCAACCGGTTCTATCAGGTGCCGCATTGTATCGGCGCGGGATCCGACAAGCCGGGCTTCCAGGCGGCGCACCGATCTCTCAAGGCCGAGGGCGGCTGGGCCGGAATCAACACCGAGTATTGCTCGATTCACCCGGAGTCGGATGACACGCACCGCTTGTCGGCGCGCATCTGGGACGCAGGCGATGTGCGCAACCTGCGCGCCATGACGGATCACATCCATCATTTCGGGTCCCTGGCCGGAGTGGAGCTGTGGTACGGCGCGTCGCACGCGCCCTGCATGGAATCGCGTGCCACACCGCGGGGCCCGAGCCAGTACGCCTCGGAATTCGAGACGCTGACCTATTGCAAGGAAATGGATTTGGACGACATCGACACCGTCCAGCAGTACTACGTCGACGCCGCGCTGCGTTCCCGCGACGCCGGCTTCGATATCGTCTATGTATACGGCGCGCACTCGTACCTGCCGCTGCAGTTCCTCTCGCCCTACTACAACAAGCGCAAGGACAAGTACGGCGGCTCGCTGGAAAATCGGGCGCGATTCTGGCTCGAGAGCCTGGAGAAAGTGCGTCGCGCGGTCGGGCACGACTGCGCCATCGCCACCCGCTTCGCCGTCGACACCCTGTATGGAGAGGCCGGGGTCG
>DATLVV010000328.1:0-4588 GCA_035577165.1 Steroidobacteraceae bacterium
GCCGGCAGATGCCCGCTCTGCTCGAAGAACACGATCTGCGCCCCCGGGATGGCATGGGCGATGCGCCAGGCCGTGAGCGGCGCGACGTTCATGTCGAAGCGGCCGGTGATGACCAGGGTTGGGAAGCGAAAATCGGCGAGCTTCGGCGTGAGATCGAGGTCCGCCGTCGCCTGCTGTACGGCGTTTGCCACCGCGGGAACGAAACCTAGGTCGCCCATGTGGGCAATATAGGCGTCGCGCTTTTGCGGTGAATAGAAAATCATTCGCATGTGATTGACCAAGCCGGCCTGGGCCGCGGCTTCCGGGTCCTTGGCGCCCAAGGCCTTCTCCGCCGCGGCGCCTTGCTCTTCGAGATCGGGAAAAACCTGCGGTAGCACATGCTCGAGCGTTTTCCAGGACGGCGCGCCGGAGTCTGAGAGCACCAGCCGCGAGACATGTTCCGGGTGCGCGGCGGCATAGGCCATGGCGATCATGCCGCCGTAGGAGTCGCCGACGATGGCAATGCGGTCGAGCTTGAGTGCTGCGCGGATCGCGTCCAAGTCACCGACTTGAGCGTCCATGGTCTGAGGAGCATTGGGCTGAAGGTGCTTCGAACCGCCGGTGCCGCGCTGATCGTAAAGAACGACGAGGCGATGCGCCGCGACTCGCTGCCATAGATCATTCTGCACCATGTAGGCATGCGACAGTCCCGGGCCGCCGTTGACGGCAATGACCGGTATCCCGGTGCTCGGTGCACCGAGCAGCTCGTAGTGCAGGTCGACCTCGGCCGTGTGCACCGTGCCGGAGCGCTGCTGCGCTTGAGCACTGAGCAGGCCGGGCAGCAACCAGGCCGGCAGCAGGGCGACCAGGGTGAAGCAATATCGGGGAATGGAGCTCATTTCAGCGCCGGAAATTTCGCCGGCGCGTGCCGGTGCTTGGTCGCCTGTTCATAGGCATATGCGTACTTGATCAAGGTTCCCTCGCTGAATGTGGCGCCGAGAAAAGTTAGTCCTGCCGGCAGCACCTCGTCGCTGTATCCCATCGGCACAGTCATCGCCGGGAAACCCGTCTGCGGCGACAGGACCTGGCTGTTGTCTCCCGCAGGGCTGCGGCCATCGCCCACCTTGCGCGGTGGATTGCTCCAGGTCGGATACACGAGGGCATCGAGCTTGTGCTGCGCCATCGATCCTAAAATGGCATTGCGAAATGCCATCTTCTTTTCGTCGTGGTAGACGTCCGGGCAAGGAGTGCTGTCGGTATCCGAGGCAGGTTTGGGAGCCGCCGCGTCCTTGAGGCGAGCTTCGATGTACGGCAGATACAGCCCGGACCGGATGATGTCCGCGAGGGTTTTGTAAGGCGCCCCCTGCGCGTGTTTCGCAAGATAGGTATTCAGGTCGCCTTGAAAATCGCCGCAGTAGATATCCTGAGTCAGCGCCTCGAAGTCCGCAATCACGAATGGATCCACGATCTCGGCACCCTGCGATTTCAAATCCTGAATGGCCTTCTCCGTCAGGGCTTTGATTTGCGGGTCGGTCGACGGCGCATCGATGTACGCCCGGAATACTCCGATGCGTGCGCCGCGAAGTCCGCCCTTGTCCAGAAACTTCGTGTAGCTCGATGGAATGTGTCCGTCGGAAAGCCGGGTGATGGGATCTTCCGGATCGTATCCGGCGACCACATCCAGTACTCGGGCCGCATCTTCGACGCTGCGCGCGATCGGCCCGCCCACGTCGGCACCGAGAAACAGCGGCACGATGCCGTCGCGGCTGGTGAGCCCGATGGTCGGACGAATTCCGACCAGAGCGTTGTGGGAGGAGGGACCGCGGATTGAGTTGCCCGTGTCCGTACCCAGGCCCACCGCACCGAGGTTGGCTGCCACCGCGGCGGCGGTTCCGCCGCTCGAGCCCGCGGGAACATAGTCGAGGTCGTAGGGATTGCGAGTGACGCCGGCGATGGAGCTCACCGTGAGGTAGGGGCTGAAGGCCCATTCGGCCATGTTCGATTTGGCGAGAATGATGGCGCCGGAGGCGCGCAGCCGCTGCACCATGAACGCATCCGTGGCCGGCACGAAACCCTTCATGGCCAGCGAGCCCGCGGTGGTTTGCAGGTCTTTGGTGTCGTAGTTGTCCTTGGCGATGACGGCGACGCATTGCAATCCTCGAAGTTGCCCGGTGCGCGCAAATTCAGTGTCAATTTTATCGGCCTCGGCGAGGGCGCTTGCATTGACGACGACGAGCGAGTTCAACCGCGTGCTTTGGTCGTAGGCCTGGATGCGATTCAAGTACGCCTGGACGACCTGGCGGCAAGTGACTTTGTGGCCCCGAATGGCGGCCTGAGTCGCTGCAATCGTGGATTCGGTGACGTCGAATTTCTCTTGCGCCGCCCCCGCCTGCGGTGCGCACGCAAGCACCAGCGCAACAGCGGCGAAAGGCCCGAAGGACAGCCGGCCGAAAATGGTCATGAAGTGGACAATCCATTGATTACCGATAGGGTGGTCACTATTCTATTCTCAATGAACGGCACCCAATCTCCCAGGTCCCGGGTCGTGATGGCTCCCGAGCCGAGCCGTCCCGAACTGCGGTCAAGCTTGCTCAACGTCAATTGCGCCGACGACGAAGATGTCGAATGGCAGTGGACCGAGACACTGGCCGGCCGCTTTGTTTCCGGTTACCGCATCGTGCCGCGGGTGCACCTGTTTGAGATGTCCGACTTGGAGCATGCCGCAGCGCTTGTGCACGCCACCGTTCCGCCGACGCCGCAGTACGCCTGGCCGAAGCTCAAAGCGCGCGCGGGCTGCACGGTGTGGGTGAAGCATGAGAACCACACGCCCACCGGTGCATTCAAGGTGCGCGGCGGTCTGGTCTACCTGGATCGGCTGCACCGTGCGCACCCCAAGATTCCCGGTGTGATTACGGCGACACGGGGCAATCATGGCCAATCCATCGCATTTGCCGCCGCACGCAGTGGAGTCCCGGCGACCGTCTACGTGCCGCGCAATAATTCTCTGGATCAGAATTCGGCGATCGCAGCCTTCGGCGCCCGCGTCGTCGAATTCGGCAAGGATTTTGACGAAGCCAAACATGAGGCGTTCAGTGTGGCCGCAGCCGAAGGCCTGCACTTCGTGCCGTCGTTTCACAGGGACCTGGTCACGGGGGTCGCGACCTATGCGTTCGAGCTGTTCCGTGCGGCGCCGGACCTCGACGCCGTGTACGTCGGGGTCGGCATGGGATCGGGGATTTGCGGCTTGATCACCGTGCGCGATCTGTTGGGGTTGAAGACGGAGATCATCGGCGTGGGTGCGGTCGGGGCGCCGGCCACGGCACTGTCGTTTGCCGCGCGGCGTCCGGTCAACCCTCCCGCCGCGAAAACATTCGCCGACGGACTGGCGACACGGGAGCCGAATGCCGAGGCGGTTGCGACCATTTGCCGGGGCGCGGCCCGCATGGTCGAGGTCAGCGAGGATGAGATCGCCGAGGCGATGCGCATCTATTTCAGCGATACGCACCAGGTCGCAGAAGGCGCCGGCGCCGCGCCGCTGGCCGCGCTCCTGCAAGAACGCGGCAAGATGGCCGGTAAGAACGTCGCGGTGGTGCTGACCGGCAGCAACATCGAGCGCGCGCGATTCCTGCAGGTGCTCGGCGGCACAACGCCTGTTGCCTGACCCGCGGTGAATTTCCCGCGACTGGTTTATTGCAGCGACGCCGCGGCTCGCCCAACGGCCATGGAACGTTCGCCCCGGATGGCATCCAGCCTCTGCAACGCAGCGGCCAGGATTTGCGGGCGCGCTCGCTCCGGTCTGCCGGAATCGAACGGCGGTTCGGGCGCGTACTCCAAGGCCAGCTGCACGGTCTCGGCATAGTCGACCCCCGCGATCTCCGCCATCACGGCCAGCGCCATGTCGATGCCGGCAGTCACTCCGCCGCCGGTGATGACATTGCCATCGCGGACGATTCGGGCGGGATCGGGGGTGACCCCGAAATCCGCCAGCAGCTCGCGCCAGGCCCAGTGGCAGGCCGCTCTCTTGCCGCGCAGCAGTCCTGCGGCGGCGAGCAGCAGAGATCCGGTACATACCGAGGTCACGAACTGCGCCCTTGCGGCGAGCCGCCGAAGCTCGGACAAGAACGCCTGACTCTCCATGGCCGCAACCGTGCCGAAACCTCCCGGAACGCACAGCAGCGCGCAATCCGTAACACCGGCGAGGCGCTCGACGCCGGAAAACGTGATGCCGCCGTCGCCCTGAATCGTACCGCCGTCGGTCGAGGCGAGCACGCACCGCGCCCGCGGCAAGCGCGCGAAAATTTCGAAGGGCCCGGTGAAGTCGAGCTGTGTGACTCGCGGATAAAGCGCAAATACCACGGCGAAGTCGCTGGTCATGGTCCACCCCTTAGGTTTGACGGAGCTACCGTATCCGACTAGGCTCTGTCCGGAATGACGTTATTCCCACGTTTTCGGCCATGCCGCGCCAAATAGCCTTCCTCATCTATCCTGATTTTCAGCTGCTCGATGCGGCGGGGCCGATTGCGGCATTCGAAATTGCCGCGCGCTACGTGCCGGGCAGTTATTCGCTGCGGGTCGTTGCCGCGACGGCCGGCTTGGTAGACAGTTCGTC
>DATLVV010000329.1:0-3974 GCA_035577165.1 Steroidobacteraceae bacterium
ATCCAAATGATGCCGTTGCCCACCGTAAATGCCCAATCGCGGCGGTGTGCGCCGATGGCCTGCCCGACGAGCGTAGTCCCTGCCATGGCGATGCCCACCGCAGGCATGTAGCAGAAGGAGGTGAGCATCATGACGATTTGCGTGGAGGCGCCATCGACGGTGCCGAGGCGCACTTGCATCAGTTGGAACAACGCAAAACCAAGAATGTCCGCGGCGATCAGCAGCCCCATGGGAAATCCCAATTTGAATTGTTCCAGCAGCGCCCGTCCGTGCAGCCGCGTGGTGAGATGGGAGTGGTAGCGCTCGCGCGTGGCCCTTCCCAGGAACAATACTGCCGCCGCGGCGATCCCAATCAGCTGCGCGAGATCGGTCGCCCAGCCGGAACCGGCGATGCCCAGCCCGAAGTCGAAAATCAGCAGCTGATTCAGCAAGGCATTGGCAACGGCGACGCTCAATGTGACCCACAGAGTGATGGTCGGACGACCGATGCCGTTGAAGAAGCCGAGCAACGACCACAGCGCAATCGCCAAGGGTCCGCCGAGCATGCGCGGATACCAATAGTCGAGAGCGAGCCGCAGGGTTTCCGCAGGAATATCGAAGGGCGCGAATATCCAGGCGCCGCCGAGACTGAGTACGGTAAACAAGGGGACCGTGAACAACGACGCCCACAAGGCCGTCCAGGTCGCCCGCGATGCCTGCGTGTATCGATGCGCGCCGTACGCCTGCGCCACCAACGTCTGCACCGCCAGGCCGACCCCGCCGAACAGCAACACGCACACCAAAATCGGCCAATACACGGCGCCTACGCCCGACGTCGCGGCCGGCGACAGGCGTCCGACGAACCAAGTGTCAGTTGCGTTCAGCACGGCCTGCACCGCGCTGTTGAGCATGAAGGGGAAGGCCAGCGCCGCCACGGCACGATAGTCGATTCGCGGACTGCCGTCGGCGCCAAGTGCCTGTCCCGGGAGTAGTTTTGTCGTTGCGGTCATCCCGCGTAGGATGAGGCAATGAAACCAAACATGCGACGCCATTTACCCGGGAGATTTCTTCCCCGGGAAATCAAAGAAGGCGCGTGGCGGCTGTCGCGCAGCGGCGCCGATCCGATCGACGTTCTTCTGCAGGGTGCGGATCCGCGGACGGCCGAGGTGCTGCGCGCGCCGCATGTCGCCGACATCGACATCGAGTGGCATGCCGGCGCGGCGGCGCTCAGCATGACCTCGGCCGGCCGTCGCCGATCCATTCAGACACACAGTGCCATCGTGCACGAACCCCTGGCGCGCCTCTATGAGGCCTTGCCGCTGGCTGCGCTCGACGCCAAGGCGAGGCGATTCTGGCGCCGGGTATTTCGACTGGTGCGGATGCCGGGCGGCCGATACTTGCTGCTCGCAATGGCGCGCCTTACCCAAGCTCGGCACTGATTCCGCGATCTGGATCACAAGAATGCGCTGATATTGTCAACCCGCGTCCATGCGGCGGCTGGGGGTTACGCTGAATTGCGACTCTCGTCAACGCTGGGAAGGCGTGTTTTCCAGCACATTGATGTGTGAGTTCCCAACCCCGAACCCGCTAGGATGGCTGCATTGCTGGAAATCAAGTCTACCGCCATCGAGACCCCCGCCGCGGACGCTTCGTTCGAGCCTTATGGCCGGCTGCTTCGGATGCTCATGCCCAGCCTGCGCGGCGTGGTGGTGCACGACGGCTTCTCCAACCTGGTGTGGGCCTCGGACGAATGGGATCTGTCGGATGAACCCGACCTCATCAAGGACACCATTTCGATTGCACTCGCGGATCCCGCAGAATTCGCCGGTCTCGTGCGCACGCTCGATGCCGATCGCGCCGTGTACTCCTTTGCCATCCGCGGCGAGCATATCGAGCTGCTGGGGGTCGTCAGCCTGATTGCGCGTCTGTCCGGCAAGCTGACCGAGGCGCGCCCCTTGCAGACCGTGCGTCAATTGGTGCAGCCCGCCTTGGAATGCTTGCGGCGCGAATTGTCGCTGCGCTCGAGACTCGGCTCCCGCGAACGCGACCTGGACGTGCGCGAGCGCGATCTGGATCTCATGCTGGAGATTTCCTCGCATCAGTCGGCGGCTTCGAGCGATTCGGATGAATTCAGTCTCATCATGAAAACCGGGCTCGAGCGCATGGGCTGCGCGCTCGCGGCCCTATGGGTGCCGGACAAGAACATTGCCCTGTCCTTGACCCGCAGCGGCCAACCCATGTCGGCGGAATCACTGCAGCGCGCCCAGCATCATCTGATGGCCTGGATGCAGCTGCAGCAGCGCACCATCGTGGTCAATCACATATCCAAGGTTGCGAGCGACGTCGCCGCCCCCTACAAGATCCTCGCCTGTCCGGTGCGCCACCCTTCGGAACGGGTCATGGGGGTGCTGGCTCTGTTCAATCCGCCGAGCGCGGCAGATTTCGACCTGCACCAAACACGCATCGCCGAAGTGCTTGCCAAGCGGGCCACCAGCATCATTCAAGCCCAGTACGATGCCAGCACCGGCCTGATGACGCGCCAGGCCTTCGAACGCCAGGCCTCGGCCCTGCTCGCTTCGACCGGTTCCAGCGACACGCACATCATCCTCTATCTCGACATCGATCGGCTGCATGTGATCAACGAGACCTTCGGCATGCATGTGGGCGACGATGTGATCGTCAACGTCGCCGAATGCATGGCCAAATCCCTGCCGAGCGGAGCATTGTCGGCGCGAATTTCCGGAGACCGGCTCGCCGCCCTGGTTCCGAGCTCCGACATGCACAAGGCGGCGATCATTGCCGAAAAAATTCGCGCCGCCGCCGCCGCCATCGCGCCGCGCGCGGGACAAGGCTCCTTCGAGGTCTCCGTCTGTCTCGGAGTCGCGCCGATAATCCGCTCCGACAACCCGCTGGCTCACGCCCTGGCAACGGCCGAAATCGCCTGCAAGGCAGCCAAGGATCGCGGCCGCAATCGGGTGGAAATGTTCCAGGATTCGGACCAGAGCATCATCCGGCGGCATACCGACATCTTGGTCATCGGCAAGCTGCGCGATGCGCTCAGCAACGATAGCTTCCGCCTCGATGCGCAGCCCATTCTGCCGTTGCGCGGCAACTACGGCCGGCCGCGGTTCGAATTGCTGATCCGCATGCTGGGGGACCGCGGCGAGATCATACCGCCGGGCAAGTTCCTCTCCGCCGCGGAGCGCTACCAGCTGATGCCCACGGTCGATCGATGGGTGGTGCACCGCGCTTGCCAGCTGCTCGGCGAGCACTCTGCCTCGGTGGGGGAGGAAATCGCACGCTTTGCCATCAACCTTTCAGGCCAGTCGCTGCAGGATGACTCATTTCTGCAGTTCGTGACCGACGAGATCAAGACCAGCAGCCTGCCGCCCGGCGTGCTGTGCTTTGAATTGACCGAAACAGCGACCATCGGCAATCTGGCCAAAGCGCAGACCTTCATGCGCAGTTTGCAGGATCTCGGCTGTCAGTTTGCTCTCGACGATTTCGGCACCGGCGTCAGTTCCCTGGCCTACTTGAAAGACCTGTCGGTGAACTATCTGAAGATCGACGGCAGCTTCGTCCGCGATGCGGTGGTGAACGCCCGCTCCGAATCGATGATCAAAGCCATCGCCCAGCTGGCGAAAGTCATGTGCATGGAAACCATCGCCGAGTACGTCGAGACCGACGTGCTGCGCGCGCGGATGGCGGATTTGGGGGTCGACTACGGCCAGGGCTTTGCCATGGGCAAGGCGCAACCGTTGGAGGATCTGCTGCGGGAACTGGCCATCTACGAAGCCACGGTCAGCGACTGGGGTGCGGCGCCGGATTCCGGGGTGGACCAGATTCTGCTTCAGCGTTGAACGCTCAGACAGGTTCCAGGTCAGAGCAGTCCTACAAATACTCGCAGCAAAACGCGCATGGCGAGCGCCCGGCCGCCGTGACTCAATACGTGCTCGTAACATGATCGTAACATGCTCGTACTGGATGGAGCCGCC
>DATLVV010000330.1:0-9200 GCA_035577165.1 Steroidobacteraceae bacterium
CACCTCGGGATGGCGCGCCACTTCGCGCGCCGCCTCCTGCCATTGCGGCAGTTCGCCGCCGCTGCCGGTGATCTGGATATGCGAGGCGACGCCCAGGATGCGGGTCCGCAATTCCTTCTGGAAGCCGTTCATGACCGACAACACGACGATCAACACGGCGACGCCGAGAGCGAGACCGGTGATTGCGATGCCGGCGATCAGCGACACCGAACCGCGTTTCGGCGATGCGCGCAGATACCGCAGACCTACGAATCCTTCGTACCAATAGCGCATCATTCGTAGCGCAATGCTTCGGCGGGCTGGGTTCGTGCGGCCTGCAGCGCGGGATACACGGTCGCGATCAGCGTCAAAATCAACGCCGCCATTCCGATCCGCACCACATCGCCCGGGTGCACCTCGCTCGGCAGCCCGGAAATGTAGTACACGTCGGGGTCCATGAAATGAAAGCCGAAGGTCTGTTCGAGAAAGGGCACGATGACGTCGACGTTGAGGGCAAGAGACAGTCCCAAGGCCACGCCGAGCGCGGCGCCGATCCAGCCGATCAGCACGCCCTGCGTCATGAACACGGCAATGACTCCGCGGGGACTCAGTCCCACCGTACGCAGGATCGCGATATCGGTGCGTTTGTCGTTCACCACCATGACCAGCGTGGCGACGATGTTGAACACCGCCACGGCGACGATGAGCAGCAAAATCAATCCCATCATGGTTTTTTCGATGCGTATGGCGCGAAAATAAGCCTCGTTGTCCTGCGTCCAGTCGCGCACTTGAAGTCCCGGACCGAGCCGCGCGGCGGCGCGGCGCGCGAGTTCCGGTGCCTGCAGAACGTCGGTGAACCTGAGGCGTATTCCGGTGGGACCATCGAGACCCCTTAGGGCTTCGGCATCCTCGATATTGACCAGCGCCAATACGCTGTCGTGCTCCTGCAGACCGACCTCGAAAATACCGACGACGTGGAATTCCCTCAGCCGCGGCACGATCATGTCGCTGCTGCCGGTGGCGGACGCCGTATTCCCGGGGATCATCACGGTCACCTGATCGCCCACCCCGACCTGCAGTTGATAGGCCAGCATGCGGCCCAGGACGATCCGATTCGATTGCGGAGTCAGATCGCTGAGCTTGCCCTCGCGCATGGCGTCCCCAATCGACGACACCTGCCCCTCGAGCGTCGGGTCTATCCCGCGCACGATGGCGCCGCTCATCGACGGCGGCCGGCTCAGCATGGCATCCGTGTCGAGAAACGGCGCGGCGCCCTCGAGTCCGGGCGATCCCTGCAATTGAGCGATGCGGGCCTGCCAGTCGGCAATCGGCGCGCCCGCCCTGCTGAAACTCGCATGCGCGGTGAGGCTCAATAACCGGCTGCGCAGCTCGGATTCCAGGCCGTTCATCACCGACAGCACTGTAATCAGGGCGGCCACGCCCAGTGCCACGCCGAATAGCGAGATCCAGGTGATGAAAGACACGAAAAAGCTATGCTCGCGGGCCAGTGAATAGCGCAGGCCCACGAATACTGGTAGGGGCTGAAACATGCGCGGCGATTAAACCACAGCTGCGAAGCTTTGCGGGCTGGCCATCATTTATAGCAATATAATCAGAGTGTTAATTCAGTCAAGTATTCGGCCCCGGAGCCGGTGCTATAGTTTGGGGGGAGCAAAGTTTCTCAAATTCAGGGGTTTAACAGATGAGGTGCGCCATGAGGTATCAAATCCTACTGCTCGCAGCAGTGCTCGCCAGCGGCCTCGCCGGGGCTGAAACCATTGCCGTCGACAGCGGCATCGCCGTCAAAGAATCCGATGTCGCCACACCGGCTCGTGGCATGACCATGGATCAGGTGGCAACCAAGTTCGGAGCTCCGACGACCAAGGTACCGGCCGTCGGCAAACCACCGATCTCCCGCTGGGAATATCCGGGTTTTATCGTCTATTTCGAGGCGGACCACGTGATTCACAGCGTGGTCGCCAACTCGTAAAGCAAAATCACGTAACATTGTAGGCTTCGTATCAAGCCCACCGCGACTCGTTCGCGGCGGGCGTTTATTTTTTTGCTGTCCGCGAAGTGCCGATGTCACTGCTGTCACCCTATCTGCCGGAACCCCACGCGCCCGTCGTCAAGTGGGGAAAACTCTACGGCGCCGCTCCGGCACTGGCCATTGCGGAGGCGGCGGCGCGTTCGCACGGACCCCTCATCGTCATTGCGCAGAATTCGCGCGATGCAGAGGCCCTGGGGGACGAAATTCGATTCTTCGCCGGGACCGGTCTCCCCATCCGGGTGTTTCCCGATTTGGAAACCCTGCCGTACGACGGCTTCTCTGCGCACCCGGATATCACCTCTGCGCGGCTCGCAACCCTGGCAGAGCTGCCGCGTGCCCGCCGCGGCGTGTGGTTGGTCGCCATCGACACCCTGCTGCAGCGATTGGCCCCGCGCAGCTATATCGAGGCCTACTCCCTCAAGGTTGACGTCGGCGAGAGCCTGGATTTGGGAGCGCTGCGTGCGCAGTTGGCCCTGGCCGGATATGCCGCCGTCACGCAGGTCGTCGCACACGGCGAATTCGCGGTCCGCGGCTCGCTGATCGACGTCTTCCCCATGGGATCCGAGACCCCCTATCGAATCGATATGCTGGATCGCGACGTCGACAGCATCCGCCGCTTCGATCCGGACACGCAGCGCTCCTTGGACAAGCTCGACCGCATCCATCTGCTCCCCGCGCGCGAGACGCCGTTGAATCCCGAAGCGGTGCGCGAGTTCCGCCGCCGCTACCGGCTGCGATTCACCGGCGATCTGTCCGAACAGGCGATTTATCGCGACGTCAGTGCGGGGATCGCATCCGGCGGGATCGAATATTTCCTGCCCCTGTTCTTCGATCGAACCTCCCATTTGTTCGAGTATCTGCCGCCGGACAGCATTCTCGTCGACATGAACGATGCGGCGTCGGCGGTGGACGGCTTGTGGAACGGCATCGTCCAACGCCACGAGCAATTGCGTCACGACCGCCACCGGCCGATTCTCGATCCCGCCGAGGTGTATTTGACCCCCGCGGAATTTCTCACGTCGTACTCGGAGCGGCAGCAGATTCAACTGCACACCTTCGCGTGGCCGCCGGAGACCGCGGAACCCCATCAGAATTTCCCGAGCGTAGCGCCGGCCGCGGTGCGCATCGATCCGCGCGCCGAGCAGCCGGCGGCGGAATTGGTGAATCACATCGGGTCGAACCCGGCACGCATCCTGCTCGCCGCCGAATCGGCCGGCCGGCGTGAGCTTCTGCTCGATCTGCTCCGGGGCCGCGATATCCAGGTGAAAATTTTCGACAGCTTCTCGAGCTTCATCGCCGGGTCGCAGAATCTCGGCATTACGGTCTCGGCCGCCGTGTCGGGCTTGAGACTGGAAACGCCGGCTCTTGAAATCCTCACGGAAGCGCAACTATTCGGCGATCGCGCGCGGCAGGAGCGCAGGCGCCGCCGTGCAGAGCGTGATCCCGCGAAAATTCTCAAGGAGCTGTCGGATCTGCGCATCGGCGTGCCGGTGGTGCATGAATCCTACGGAGTGGGCCGCTACGCCGGACTCCAGACCATGGACGTCGCCGGCTATACCGGCGAGTTCCTCGTGCTCGAATATGCCGACGGCGACAAATTGTACGTGCCGGTGCAGGCGCTGCACCTGGTCTCACGCTACACCGGAGCGCCGGCCGAAAGCGCGCCGCTCCACAAACTCGGCGGCGAGCAATGGCAGAAGGCGCGCCGCAAAGCTGCGCAACGCATCCGCGATGTCGCCGCCGAACTACTGGACCTGTATTCGCGGCGGGCCGCCCGGCAGGGCACGCAGATGCAGTCCGGGGAGGCCGAATATCGCGCCTTCGAGGCGGGGTTTCCCTTCGAGGAAACTGCCGATCAGGCGGCCGCGATCGAACAAGTGCTCGGCGACCTCAAATCCGACAAGCCCATGGACCGGGTGATCTGCGGGGACGTCGGCTTCGGCAAAACCGAGGTCGCGCTGCGCGCCGCCTTCGTCGCGGTCCAGGCCGGCAAACAAGTCGCCGTACTGGTGCCGACCACCCTGCTCGCCCAGCAACACCACACCACGTTCGTCGACCGCTTTGCCGATTGGCCGGTCCGCATCGAAAGCCTGTCGCGCTTCCGCAGCAACAAGGAGGCCGAAGGAGTGCTGGCCGGCGTCGCGGCAGGCACGGTCGACATCGTCATCGCCACCCAGCGGCTGCTGCAGGGCAAGGTGCGTTTCAAGGATTTGGGGCTGGTGGTGATCGACGAGGAACACCGATTCGGCGTGCGCGACAAGGAGAAATTAAAGGCGCTGCGCGCCGAGGTCGACGTTCTGACCCTGACTGCGACGCCCATCCCGCGCACCTTGAACATGGCCATGGGCGGGCTGCGCGATTTGTCGCTGATCACGACTCCTCCGGCGGAGCGGCTGGCGGTGAAGACTTTCGTCCTGGAGTGGAATGAAACCGTGGTCCGCGAGGCCTCCTTGCGCGAAATCCGCCGCGGCGGCCAAATCTACTTCGTCCACAACACGATAGATACCATCGAGAAGACGGCGCAGGCCATCCGCGAACTGGTGCCCGAGGCGAATGTCGCCGTGGGTCACGGCCAGATGCGCGAACGCGACCTGGAACAGCTCATGCTCGACTTCTATCACCGGCGCTTCAACATTCTGGTGTGCACGACCATCATCGAGAGCGGCATCGACGTGCCGACGGCAAACACCATCATCATCGACCGCGCGGATCGATTCGGCCTGGCGCAGATCCACCAGTTGCGCGGCCGCGTCGGCCGGTCCCATCACCGCGCCTATGCCTACCTGATCACGCCGCCGCGGCAGGCCATGACGGCCGACGCAGTCAAGCGCCTGGAAGCCTTGGAATCCCTCGAGGAATTGGGCGCCGGCTTCACCTTGGCCACCCACGACCTCGAGATCCGCGGCGCGGGCGAACTGCTCGGCGATGAACAAAGCGGCCAAATCGAGGAAATCGGCTACAACCTGTACATGGAACTGCTGGAGCGCGCCGTTGCGGCCATGAAATCCGGCAAGGAACCCGACCTCGACCGGCCGCTCGACGCGGGACCCGAGGTGGAGTTGCATGTGCCGGTGCTGATCCCCGAGGACTATGTGCCCGACGTGCACCTGCGGCTGGTGCTCTACAAGCGCATCGCCAGCACGCCGAGCCGCGAGGAATTGGACGAGTTGAAGGTCGAAATGATCGACCGTTTCGGTCCCTTGCCGGAGTATGCGCAATCGCTGTTCCGCGCTACGCAGTTGAAGCTGCGCGCGGCGGAGATCGGGATCCGCAAGATCGACGCCGGCGCGAGCAGCGGCTATTTCATCTTCGAAGAATCGAACAAGGTGGATGCGAAGCGCGTGCTCAAGTTGATTCAGGGACGGCCGAAGGAATACCGCCTCGATGGACCTCTCAAATTACGCTTCACGCACGATGCGCGCACCGAAGAAAAATTGTTCACGCGCGTCGAACTATTGGTTGAACTGCTGACCTAGCGGCTCGAACTTCTGACCTAGCGGCTCGGGCTGCGATATGTCGTCGTGCCCCGCACGCGAGGCACGACGATCGCCCGATCGTTATTGAATGGCGCCCAGAAAATCCATTTTGCCGATTTCAACGCCGCTCTTGCGCAGCAGAGCGTAAACCATGCTGCAATGGAAATAAAAATTCGGCATCACGAAGTCGTTTAGATATCCGATTCCGGTGAACTTCCAGCTGCCGCTCGGAAATTTGATTTCGATGTCGCGGCTTTCGGCGTCCTTGAGCTGCGCCGCGTTGATGGTCTTGATGAAATCCAGGGTCTTCGCGATCCGCGCCTTGAGGTCGGCGAACGTCACTTCCGTGTCTTCGTGCTTGGGGACTTCGACCTGCGCCAAGCGCGCGGCTGCCCCCTTGGCGCTGTCGCAGGCGATTTGCACCTGGCGCACCAGGGGATGCATGTCGGGAAACAAGCGTGCCTGCGCGAGCACGGCTGAATCGAATTTCTTCGCCGCCGCATGCGCCGCGGCTTTGTCAAGTATGGCGGACATGTTCGTCAAGCCGCGAGTCAACACCGGAATAGAAAAATCGTACATTGAAATCGACATCAACATCTCCTTGGTGAGCCCGACCGGGCCGCCACTGTAGCGAAAGTTGCGGCGATTGAGTATAAAATCCGAGTGCGTATGCTTCCCTTCTCCGCAGCCTGCGAACGCAACAAGGATCCTATACTCGAAGTATTGCGGATTTGCTTTGCCTACGTTGAGCGGGTCCTGGAAATCGGCAGCGGCACCGGCCAGCACGCCGTGCATTTCGCCCGGGCGCTCGGCCACTTGACCTGGCACCCCACGGAACAATTGGCCTACCTGGCCGATTTAACCGAGCGTGTGAAGCTCGAAGGACCGCCGAATCTGCGCGCGCCGACCTTGCTGGACGTGCGTCAGGCGGTGTGGCCGTTGCGCAGCGTCGATGCCCTGTTCAGCGCCAACACCCTGCATATCATGTCGTGGTCCGAAGTATTGGCATTTTTCCACGGCATCGGCGGCGTGCTGGCGCCGGGGGGAGTGCTCGCCATCTACGGTCCGTTTCGCTACGACGGACGGTATACCTCCGACAGCAACCGGGACTTCGACATGATGCTGCAGGAACGCGACCCGCTGTCGGGTTTGCGCGACCTTCAGGGGATCACGCCGCTGGCCGCGCAGTACGGATTGCGCCTGGATGCGGATCATGATCTGCCGGCGAATAATCGGTTGCTGGTGTTCAGCAAGGAACCCGCGGCCATGGCGGCGTCGTGACGGACTTTCCCTACCGAAGCGCGCTGATCGTCGGTGCCGGACCCGGGATCAGTGCTTCGGTTGCGCGGCACTTCGCCGCGCTCGGCGTGAAAGTCGCCCTGGCGGCCCGCAATGTGCAGAAACTCGAGCCTCTGATTCAGGGAACCGGCACCCTGGCATTCAGCGCCGATGCTTCCGATCCTGAATCCGTCGCGCAGCTGTTCCAACAGGTCTGCGATCGCATGGACGAGCCCGACATCGTGGTCTACAACGCCTCGGCGCGTATCCAGGGCCCGCTCGCCGAACTCGATCCGAGCGCCGTGCAGCGGGCCCTCGCAGTCACGGCATTCGGCGGCTTCCTGGTCACACAGCAGGCCGCGAAACGCATGCTGCCGCGGGGACACGGGGCGATTCTCCTGACCGGCGCCACGGCCAGCGTCAAGGGCTTTGCGCATTCGGCCGCTTTTGCCATGGGCAAGTTTGCGCTGCGTGGTCTGGCGCAAAGCGCCGCGCGCGAGTTCGGACCCAAAGGCATCCATGTCGCCCACTTCATCATCGACGGCGGGGTGCGCGCGGCCCATCGGCAGGACCCTGCGGATAGACCGGACAGCACTCTCGACCCGGAGGCAATCGCCCAAGCCTACATCGATGTGCTGCGGCAACCTCGCAGCGCCTGGTCGCAGGAGGTGGAACTGCGCCCCTGGGTTGAACACTTTTAAGCACACCCCCCCGGTACCCTGTATCGTTCCCGCAAGCCAAAGTCGAGGTTGCAGCGCTTGAATACCACCGTCATTGAGTCTCCCCAGCCCCTGGCCTCCTCGCTCGTCGAACGCTGGTATGTGGTGATCGTGATGTGCCTGGTGTATGCCATCAGCATCGCCGACCGGTACGTGGTGTCGACGGTGCTCGAGCCGATCCGGCTGGATCTGAAGTTGACGGACGGCGGCGTGGGTTTCCTCACCGGGGTGCCGCTGGGCTTGTTCTACGTCTCCTTCGGCATTCCCATGTCGTGGCTGGCCGATCGCAAGAACCGGCGCAACATTCTCGCCGCCTCGATGATCGCCTGGTCGGGCTTCACGGCGCTGTGCGGACTGTCGCGCACTTATTGGCAATTCCTGGCGGCCCGCATCGGCGTCGGCATCGGCGAAACCGGCGGCACGCCCCCCGCAAACTCCATCATCGCGGATTATTTTCCGGCGGACCGCCGTCCCATGGCGCTCGGCGTGTTCGCGCTGGGCGCGCCGATCGGCGCGTGGCTGGGCGCGGACATGGCCGGCGCGGTGGCGCACGCCTATGGCTGGCGCGCGGCATTCCTCGCGCTCGGAATTCCGGGCGTCATCGTGGGCGCGATCATCTACCTGACCATTCGTGAACCGGCCCGCGGGCGCCTGGACGCGGTGCCCGACACGGCCGCGCCGCCCATATTGGAATCCCTGCAATTCCTATTCCGGCAAAAAGCGGCATTTCATGTAGTGATGGCTTCGGGAGTGTGCGCCCTGTGGGGTTGGGGACTCATCTGGTTCACACCGACGTTTCTCATGCGCAACTACGATCTCAACGTCGGCGAAGCCGGTGCGATAACCGGACACATCCATTTGGTGGGCGGCATCATCGCGACCGCCGGCACCGCCTGGATCTTGTCGCGTCCGGCGATGGCCGATCCCCGGCGCGTGGTCTGGCTGCTGGCGGCGGGCGTCGGATTGACCACCATTCCGTCCTTCATCGCCTACTGGACCCACTCGCTCATGGTCGCGAAGGCGATGTTCTGGCTGTTCATTCCGGCAATCTATTTCTATATCGGCCCGTGCATGGGATTGATGCAAAATCTGGCACCGTCCCGCATGCGCGCGATGTTCACTGCCTGGTCGCTGGTGGTCGGCAATGTATTCAATCTGATCATCGCGCCGCAGGGCGTCGGTTTCCTGAGCGACTTGTTCGCCGGCAGCGGCGGTGCCGACGGTCACTCGCTGCGCCTCGCGCTGTTGGTGCTGGCGCCGACCGGCTTCTGGGCCGTGTACCATTTCTGCATGGCGAGCCGGACCATCGTCGCCGATCAAAAACGCGCCATCGGCTACGTGACATCGCAAGAACTCGCTCAACCGTGAGAGAAATTTCATGAGAGACAAGTCCCGCAAATCCATTGTGTTCGTCCTGCTCTGCGCCGCCGGCATGTCCTGCAGTGCACAGAACGGGATCAAGGTTCTCAACGACGACGCGCACTACCCGGAAGGTCCCGTCTGGTACCACGGCAAGCTGTACTACGTGGAATACGATCGAAATGCAGTGATGACCTGGGATGGCAAGAAAAACACGGTGTTTGCCGCGGAAAAAGGCTGTGGACAATCCGCTGTCGTGCCCACGCCTGGCGGCGAATTCCTCACCACCTGCTACGACAACGGAACCATCGGACGCATGTCGGCGGACGGCAAGATACT
>DATLVV010000331.1:0-3014 GCA_035577165.1 Steroidobacteraceae bacterium
GCCTGCGGTCTGACCCCGGGGTATACGGGGCACGCGTTTTGGGACAGCGATTCGTGGATATTTCCAGCTCTGTTGCTCATGTACCCCGAACGTGCCAAGTCGCTGGTGATATTCCGCGCGCACACGCTTCCCGCCGCGCAAGCTCGCGCAGCGGCGCGCGGGCTCAAAGGCGCGATGTATCCATGGGAAGCCGACCCGGAAAACGGCAGCGAACAGACTCCGCACTTTGCCTATGTGCTCGGCGAGCGGGAGATCCATGTCAACGCCGACATCGCAATTGCGCAATGGCAATACTGGCTCGCGACGCACGATCGCGACTGGCTGAGGAAGTACGGCTGGCCGGTGATCCGCAATGTGGCCGACTTCTGGGCCAGCCGGGCGACCTGGAACCCCGACCAGCGGCGTTTCGAGATCGTGCACGTCACTTCGGTTGCCGAGAGCTACAACGACGTGCCGAACGACACCTTCACCAACGCCTCCGCACAAAAGGTCTTGAAAGTTGCCGCCACGGCCGCGGCCCTCGTCGGCGAACGAGCCGACCCGCATTGGGCCGAAGTTGCCGCCAAGCTGTACATCCCCTTCTCGCAAGCCGGGCAGCACCATCTCGACTTCGACGCAAGCGTGCCGCGCGAGCCCTTGGAAGGCAGTACGGTAGGTTTGCTCATGTATCCGTCCCTCGATTTGCCGATGACGGCTCAAATCCGCCGCAACGATTTCGACTACACCATGATCTCGGTAAGGGATGGGCACCACGAACCGCACGGCATGGGCATGGCGCCGGCGTCGATCGCCGCCGCTGCGGTCGGCAATGCGCCTCTGGCGGTCGCCTGGCTGCAAAGCAACTTCACCAGCAATTTGATCAAGGCACCGTTCAATGTGCGAACGGAGACCGCGAGCAACAACACCGGATACTTCGTCACTTCCTCGGGCGGGTTCTTGCAAAATCTTCTGTATGGTTTCAGCGGGCTGCGCGTTGCAGAGAAAGGTCTCGACGAGGCCTACGCGCCCGTGCTGCCGCCGGAGTGGAAATCCATGACGCTCAAGAACATTGCGTTCCGCGGACGGCGCTACGACATCACCGTCGATCGCGACGCGAGCGGGCGGGTGAAGCTGTCGCGCAGGGCATTGTGATCAAAGGCCATCACACGGTGCACACTCGCACCGCTGCCGCGACCGAGGCCAACGGATCGGCACGAGTCGGCACGAACTCATGGGCAACGTACCCCCGGTAGTTCAGATCTGCGATGGCCGCCGCAATTGCGTGGTAGTTCAATTCCTGACTATCGTCGATTTCATGGCGGCCAGGCACGCCGCCGGTGTGGAAGTGCCCGATCCACCGGATATGGTCGCGAATCGTGCGGATGACATCGCCCTCCATGATCTGCATGTGATAGATGTCGTACAGCAATTTCACGTGCGGTGAGTTGACGCCTTCCATGACGGCGACGCCAAAGGCGGTGTGATCCCCCTGATATCCGGGGTGGTCGATTTTACTGTTCAGAAGTTCCACACAGATGGTGACCCCGAGTTCCGCCGCCAAGGGCGCAATCTTGGACAGGCCCGCGATGCAGTTGGCAACGGCGGCGGAGTCGTCGATCCGTGGATTGCGATTGCCGAACATCGCGATGATATTCGGCACTCTGGCGCGCGCTGCGAGAGGCAGCACGCTCTCGAGTTCCTTGAGCAGCAGCGCGTGATTGGCAGGGTCGTTGAAGCCCGTCTCGATGAATTTCTCTCGGCGGCTGGGATAGCCCAAGGAGACGTCCAGCCCGGCATCCTGCGCGACAGACCATTCGTCCGATTGCAGCAAGTCAACCGCCACGAGGCCGATCTGCTTCGCACGGCGGCAAAATTCGGGCAACGCGATGTGGTTATAGGGCCATCGACACACCGATTGTTTGAGCCGGCCGGCAGAGGACCGCCCAGCCGACTCGGGCCCTGTAGCCGACTCGGCCCCTGTAGCCGACTCGGCCCCTGTAACCAAGGCTGACCGCGCACCGGGAACGGCCGTCGTTGCCAAACTCCCCGCGGCGGCGGCCAGGCCCCCGAGCAAGACACGACGCCGCGTACGATCAACCGAGGGAGTGCAAGTAGTCATAGTCCACCCGCGCGGCTCGCAGCTGATTCATGCGAGAAAACGGCCCCTCCTGCTCCACAAAGTAGTGTCGCAGGCCCGCTCGCTTTGCGGCGGCGAAGATGGGCCGGTAGTCGATTTGACCGCGCCCCAGTTCCGCGCCGAGCATTTCCGTCGCGCCGCCTGCCGTCTTGCCCGTGTCGCGACTTCCCAAGAAATCCTTGACGTGAATCATCGGGAAACGATTGGGATGCTTGTTGAAGTAATCGATGGGATTGCGACCGGCGAAGATCATCCAGCCGCAGTCGATCTCGAATTTCACCAGGTCCGGGTCCGTTTCCCGTAGCAGCAGGTCGTAGCCGATGACCCCGCCCTGATCGGCGAATTCGGCGTCGTGATTATGGTAGACGTATTGCAGGCCGGCGCGCTTGGCCGCTGCGCCGATGCGATTGGCAATTTCCGCGGTCCGTTTCGCTTCATCGAGGCTCATTGCCGGCCTTGACGCTCCGGCGGCGGGCTTCGAATCGCCGGCAAGAGCATGCAGCGATCCGCTGGCCGCATATTGGGCTCCCAGGGCGTGTGCATTCTCGAAAGCGGCGCTCAAGTTGTCGATGTCGAACGTAAGGTGGGCGCTTGGACAAGTGAGGCCCGCGTCATCCAATAGTTGCCGAAATTGCTTGGCTGAGAGGCTGCCGAATCCCGCGGATTCGACCTCGCCGTAGCCGATTTCTCGAAGTTTCCGAAGCGTGCCTGCAGGATCCTCTTGCATCGGCAAGTTTACCGTATAGAGTTGAATGCCGACCGGTAGGCCGAGCGGATTTGCGGACGCACGACCCGCCAACCAGGTGGAGGCGAGCGCCGCCGCGCCGAGCTGACTCGATTGGACCAGAAACCGTCGTCGCGATTCTGCGTTCGTCATTAGAACTAGTCTCCTTGCGCG
>DATLVV010000332.1:0-12849 GCA_035577165.1 Steroidobacteraceae bacterium
CTCCTGCCCGGCTCCTCGAAACGATCCGACGCCGATCTCGAGCAATTTGTACGTGATACCGGCGCAATCACGCAACACCCGGTGGGGACGTGCAAAATGGGAGCCGCGGACGACGTTTACGCCGTCGTGGATGCGGCCCTGAAAGTCTGCGGCGTCGATGCGCTGCGGGTCATCGATGCCTCGATCATGCCGGACGTGCCGGGCGGAAACACCAATGCGCCCACCATCATGATCGCGGAGAAAGGCGCGGATCTACTGCGGGGGCGGACCCTGCCGCGTGCCGATGTGTGAAGGCGGGAATCGGAAGTCGCGAGGGGGTGCGAGGCGATGAAGGATCTCAAAGGCAAAGTGGCGTTCGTCACCGGCGGCAGCAGCGGAATCGGACAGGGCATCGTCAAAGTGCTGGCCGAAGAGGGCATGAAGGTGGCCTTCAGTTACCGCCGTCCGGACCACTTGGAAGAGACCATGGCTTATTTCCGGGGCCGCCCGGAGCAACGCGTGCATCCCATCAAGCTCGATGTCACGGATCGGGCAGCCTTTGGCCCGGCAAGATTGGAAATCGAGCGTGTGTTCGGCCCGGTGCAGGTGTTGGTCAACAATGCCGGGATCGGCATTCTCGGACTGATGGAGCAAGCCACCTTCAGCGATTGGGACTGGATCATGAGCGTCAATGTGGGCGGCGTGATCAATGCGCTGGTCACCTTCCTGCCCGGCATGCTCGCGAACGGCACGGAGGCGCACATCGTCAATGTGGCATCGATGGGAGGGATCGCCGCGCTCGGCACCGCGGGCCTGTACGCCACCAGCAAGTTCGCGGTGGTCGGACTCACCGAATCGCTGCGCACCGACATGATGGGCCGCAACATCGGCGTGTCCGTGTACTGCCCCGGCTCGGTGAAGTCCAATATCGGTGAAGGCGACTCCCTGCGCGACCAGCGATTCAAGGACACGGGCTATACGAAGCCCGCGCCGGGCGACCATAACGAGCCCGCTTTCATGGATGCGGCCATGGACGCCGTGGACGCGGCCCGCCGTGTCGTGCAGGGCATCAAGGACAATCAGTTGTTCATCATCAGCCATAGCGAGTTTCGCGACGTCTTGAGGGCCCGTCACGCCAAGATCGAGGCGTCGATTGCGGACGAGCCGATCAACGAGGCGCGTGCGGAATCCGTGCGCTTTATTCTGTCGAACCCGATTTACAGCGAGAACGCCTAGGAGCCTGTCTGGAAGCGCCGGCTCGGCGTTGGTTCATATCCGCCAGGTCAGCGGCAGGCGGGTCAGTCCGTGAGCGATGCCGGTGGCCATCACCGGGGGATCGTGCTCATCGACCGCGAAGTCGGGGATCCGCGCCAGCCATTCCTCCAGAAAGATTTTCATTTCCTGCAAAGCCAGGGGTGCGCCCACGCAGCGATGAATGCCGTGGCTCAGTGTTGAGTGCTTGTAGCTGTCCTTGCGGTCGAAGCGCACTTCGGTCGGGGCTTCGAAGCTGCGTGAATCGAGTCCATGGACGCAAGTCGCCATCAAGATTTGCTCGCCCGCTTTGAGCGAAGCACCGAGGTACATCATGTCCTCTTTCACGACCCGGGCGATGTTGGCAATGGAGTAGCGGCGCATCAACTCATCGATGGCCTTGGGTATGCGACCGGGTTGGGCGATCAATTCACGGCGATGCGCCGGGCTTCCGGCCAGAAACAGCGCAATCCAGCCCATGGTTGCCGCCACGGTGTCGAGTCCGCCGCCGATCAGGCCGTTGGCAAGACCCAATCCTTCCTGGCGGCTCATGCGGCGGCCGCCGATATCGGCATGAATCGCCGTGCTGAATGGATCATCGCCGGGATTGGCCAGCCGTTCGTCGAGCAGCTTGGCCAAGTACTCGTTGATATGCGCGCGGGCATCGGCGCGCTTCGCAAGATCGATGGAGCGCAACCCGGTGCTCACCCAGTCGATGAGCATGCGGCGGTGCTCGAGCGGCAGGCCCATCATCCTGAGGAAGATGGTCATGGGCAGCTGCTGCGCAAAATCGCCGATGAATTCACAGTGCCCATCCGGCTTGAAGCCCTCGATGAGCTCGATGCACATGCGCCGCGCCTCGTTGGTCCATTGTGCGATGGCCTTCGGCGAGAAAGCGGGGATCAAAAGCTTGCGCAGCGGAGCGTGCTCCGGCGGGTCGTATTCCAGAGGCACGCCCCTCGGCCGATTGGACAGACCGATGAAGGCGCGGCTCGAGGAGAAAAGCTCGTGGTTCTTGAGGATCTCAGGGATGTCCTCGCCGCGGGTCGCCAGCCAGTGGCCGCCATTGCGCGGGGTCCACACCAGGGGCGGCAGACCGTGCAGCCGGCTCCAGGCCTCGAACGGATCGCTGCCCTCGGGTCCCGGGCGCATGAAGTCGAAATCGACCACGAGTTCCGGCGCTACATGCGCCGGCCTTTCAACCGCTGCCAATACGCTCATGACGGCGCCTGAATGGGTCTGCGATTCGCCGCTACTCCACGATCTCGTCGATCTGGATGGTGGGCATGGTGTTCGTGAAATTCGGCACATCCGCGATCAGCGTGGCGCCATGTTGCGCGCCCGCACGGTCGAAGGCCGCCTGATCGGCGATCCAAATATTGATGATGGCAACGTAGGGTGCCGGCGATCCATCCGGAGTCGCGCTGCCGCGGCGCAGTTCGAGCTTGGCGATGCTGGCGCCGTACAGGCGGTCGATGAGGGTGGCGTGCTTCTTGAGGTAGTAATCGAAGTCGAAGGTCACGCCCGGCGTGTTCGGATACAGCACGGTGATGCAGCGGCGCGATCTTGCGGTCATGATGCGGCTCCTGGAATGCGTGCGGCGTCCGTCCAATTGCCGTGTATCGCCGGCCGCAGCCGGAACGGCAGTTTGGCGCGGGCGAAGGGTCCCTCGGCGACGCGACGCGCGTCGAAGAGCGCGAGATCCGAGTAGTTCGTCACCATATTGTCGAGCACGGCGACGAGGTAGCCATCGCCTTCAGCCGCCGTGGCCGAGCGCGGAATAAAGCAGGGTTCTTGAACGATGGTCTGGGGCCCCGCCCACCACACCGTCTGTTTGCCCGATCCAAAATCCAGGTGCGCAATCGTGTTCATGACCAGCCCCGAGGCGCGGCCACCGGGACCCTCGAAGGGCTTTTCCCGGTCGGACACCAGCAGCCAACCGTGCTGCTGCGCCTGAGTGGTGTAGCGATCGTCGATGCGCGGGAACTCGCCGAACAAGTCCGTGAGGCGTTCGGATTTCTCGAAGTTGTCCTTCGGCGACGCCATGTCGACCGTCCAGCGGGTGAGAAAACTCATCGCCTCCAAAGGATTGAACGGCGCGCCGCGCACATCCGGAAAGAACGGAAACATATTGTTCTTCGCCACCGGCGTATCGAAAAAAATGCGCGTGCCGTCGTTGAACGCGTTCATGACGTGGCTTGCGAACAGCGACGGTGACTTGAACCAGCGTATCGCGCGGGCATCGCCATGCCTCGGCAACACACCGAGATACACCGGCAGCGAGGTGTCGAAGCCGAAATGGGGCAGGCCCGCCTTGAGCCGCTCCCAGGAACTGACGATGGGCACCACGTGAAACACGGCGTAGTCCTGCGTCACGCCGAAATCGTGCATCATGCAGTAGTAGGGTGCCTCGAACCACGTTTCCTGGAGCAGCTCTCCCGTCGGGCTGATTTCCATGTAGTGGCAGTCACGGGACAGCAAGTCCCCCTTCGCGGCATAGCCGAAGGCGCACATGTTGCCGGTGAGCGGATCGATTTTCGGATGGGCGCAGAAGGTCCTGCCCTGCATCTTGCCGCCGAAATCCGTGTAGCCCTCAGTCTCGAGAGTCAGCGGGTCCATGAGCAGCGCGGGGCTGTCTTCCTTGAGGGCAAACAACTTGCCGGCGTGCACCAGCACATTGGTATTGGCCAAGCCACGGATCTTGCCCTGTACCGAGGGATCGTCGGTGAGCGGGTTGCGGTAGGCGCCGAACAACGCCCGTCCCGCCTGACGTTCGAGCTTCCACTTGTCGGTTTGCGCATATCGCTGGCGAAAGTCGATCTTGCCGCCGCGGAAATGGAACCGGCCGACCATGCCGTCGCCGTTGAAGAACTGATCGTTGTCGACCATCGGCGGGAACTGCGCGTCCGGATGCACCCGGTGGTAGGTGCCATGCAGCTGCGCAGGCAGCTCGCCCTCGATCTCGACGTCGTGAATGTCGCCCTCCAGCCGCAGGGGACGAAGGCTGCCCGTGAATACCGGCGTATTGGGGAAATGAGCCATGATTGCATCGTGCTCGCGAACGCGCGCTGCCGTCTGTACCCCGCGGGAGCAGCTTTTCGCCGCACAGCGAACTCAAACCGGCCTGATGGGCCTCCGGGGGCCGACTGACTACATCTCGCGGGTCAGCCGAATCACCAGGTCGCGAAGCCAGGCGTGCGCAGGATCCGAATCATGCCGTTTGTGCCACAGCAGAATCTCGTGCAGGGGCGGAATATTCAAGGGCAGCGGAAAAGTCTTGATCGGCAGAGTGGCTGCAAACATTTGTGCCACGCGGTCGGGCACGGTGGCAACCAGGCGGGTACCCCGCACCACCAGCGGCAAATGCAACAGGCTGGGGACGGTGATGTGCACCGGAAGGTCGATGTCGAACAGCCGGCGCACCAGCTCCTGAGCGGTCGCGGTGTACCCGCCCGGGCGGCCGAACACGTGGGGCAGCTCAAAGAATTGCTCCTCCGACAGGCTGTCGCCCACCGTGGGGTGGTCCCGGTCGACGACGCAAACCCAGTGCACCGGGCGCAACTGCACGCTGCGCAGGGTATCCGGGTAGGACCGCACGTCGAACAACCGCAAGCTGTCCAGACACAGGCACAAGTCCGCCTCGCCATATTCCAAGCGATTCATGACCGAATGCGACACCAGCTCGATGTTGATGCGGATGCCCGGCGCCTCGGTGGAGACGCGCTGCAGAATGGCCGGCAGCAGTCCGGGTACCGCCTCCTCCGACAGGATCAGCGTGAATTCGCGCTGGGTGGTGGCGGCGGTAAAGGTCGGCTGGGTGCCGAGGGTCGCCTGAATCAGCAGGAGCGCCTCGCGTACCGGGTCAACCAGCGATTGACCCCGGGGCGACAGTTCCATTTCGCGGCCGACGCGCACCAACAGAGGGTCGCCGAAATAGTCGCGCAATCGGTGCAACGCCGCGCTCATCGCCGGCTGCGACACGAATACCTTTTCGGCCGCCCGGGTGATGTTTTTTTCACGCAGCAAGGTGTCGAGTGCGATCAGCAGATTAAGGTCGAAACGGTGAAACTGCATGCAGGGCGCTGGCTGGAATGGCCGGCCATTTTAGCAGATTGCCGCCGGCAGCATATCCGGCGTTCACTTTCGGTGGAGCGGGTATTCCCCGAGGGTCGAGCGCAAAGCCGCGGTTGGCGGCCTGATGGCGAGGTGACCATGAAGCCGCCGTTTCGCGCCGATCAGGTAGGAAGTTTGCTGCGCCCGGCGGCCTTGGCCGCCGCTCGCGCCCAGTTCAGACTGGGCGCGCTGTCAGGCGACACATTGCGCCGGGTGGAGGACGACTGCATTCGCAGCATCGTCGACAGGCAGCAGTCGATCGGCTTGCGCTCGATCACGGACGGCGAGCTGCGTCGCGATTACTGGCACATCGATTTTCTGAGCCGGCTGGACGGAGTCACCATCGTCGAGATGGCGAATCAGAACCGTTTTGGCGGCACGTCAGAGCAGCCGCCGATGGCCACGGTCACCGGCAGGATCGGTTGTTCCAGCCCCATCATGGTCGACGCATTCGCATACCTCAAAAGCATCACGCGCAACACCGCCAAGGTCACCATTCCGTCGCCTTCGATGCTGTACATGCGCGGCGGCCGCAATGCCGTGTCCCGTGACGTCTACCCGGATCTCGCGCAATTCTGGAGCGACGTCGCCGCCGCCTATCGCAGTGCCATCCGATATTTCGCCGATCGAGGCTGCACCTATCTACAGCTGGACGACGTCTCGTTCGCTTATCTATGCGACGAGAAATTTCGCGAGGGCTGCCGGCTCAACGGCGACGACCCCGAAGCGTTGCCGCAGATTTTTGCGGACGCCGTCAATGCCGCGCTGCAGGGGCGCCCGGCGGGCATGACCATCACCATGCACACCTGCCGCGGAAATTTCAGGAGTTCGTGGGTGGCCGAGGGAGGTTACGAAAGGATCGCGGAGGCCATGTTCTCCATCGACGTCGATGGCTTCTTCATGGAATTCGATTCTGCCCGTGCCGGATCGTTTGAGCCGCTGCGTTTTCTGCCCTCCGGAAAGCGGGCGGTTCTCGGACTGGTCACCACCAAGCTGGGTGCGATCGAGAGTGCCGACGAAATCAAGCGGCGCATCGAGGCGGCCAGCGCCTATGTGCCCCTGGAAGGCCTGTGTTTGTCGCCGCAATGCGGATTCTCGAGCACGCATCACGGGAACGCGGTCTCCGAAACGGAGCAATGGCGCAAGCTGGAACTGGTCGTGCGTGTGGCGCACGAAGTTTGGGGCGAAGCATGAGAGTATTGGCGTCCGGAAGGCTCACTCTGAATACTCAGACAGGCTCCTAGTGCCAAAGCGATTTTTCTACGGTTGGGTCATGCTGGCGACGTTGTGGCTGGTCATGTTCCTGAACCTCGGATTTCCGGCCTATGGGCCCGCCGTCATCAATCCTGCCATGGCCAAGGCCTTGGGCTTTCCGCGCGAGACTCTGGGCAGCATATTTTCGGTGTACATGATCATGTCCGGGCTGCCGGGCCCTCTGGTGGCGATGAGCGTCAATCATTTCGGCGTGCGCAAGACGCTGCTGCTCGGCAGCATGCTGACCATCGTCGGTGCGTTGCTGATGGCCACCCTAGTCACCAGCGGATTGGGCGCGATGCTGTGCCATGGCTTGCTGGTGGGGGCGGGGGTCGCCACCGGAGGAGCCATGGCATCGCAGGCAGGACTCGCGCGCTGGTTCGTGAGGCGCCGGTCCCTGGCTCTATCGGTGATGTATTCCGCGGGCGCCATCGGCGGCTTCGCCGCCGCGCCGCTGCTCAGCCGGCTGATTCAAGCGACGGGTAACTGGCGGGCGGGGTGGTGGACGATCGCCGCGCTGTCTGCAGCTGCCGCCTGCATCGCCCTCGTCCTGGTGCGCGAGCGGCCGGAGGATGTGGGTCAGGC
This sequence comes from Steroidobacteraceae bacterium, assembly GCA_035577165.1. Lineage (GTDB taxonomy): Bacteria > Pseudomonadota > Gammaproteobacteria > Steroidobacterales > Steroidobacteraceae > Bog-1198. Next base: position 7,183 of record DATLVV010000332.1, read on the forward strand.
GGCGGATGCCTTCGGGCCGCCGGCGGCAGCCGGGCAACCCGCGCAGGATACCCGGCCACCGTTCATGAGCCGCCGGGAATGGACGTTTGCGGAGGCCGTTCGGCATCCCGCCTATTGGATTCTGCTGGGATCGCTCATCGGGGGCAGCGGCGGCTACACTCTATTTCTGGCGCATGGCGTGGTGCACTTGCAGGATCTCGGCCACTCGGTGGGTACCGCGGCCTGGGCTGTCGGCATCGCCACGATTACCGGTCTCATCGGCAAGGTGATCCTCGCCGTGTTCGGCGACCGCGTCGATCCACGCTATATTTATGCCTTGTTCATTGGAACTTTCGGCGTGGGACTGGTGGTCATCGTCAATGCGCACGCACTCTGGCAAGTGTTCTTGTTTGCGACCTGCATCGGCATCGGATTCGGCGGGGGCGTCGTCTGTCTGATGGCGGTGCTGAGCAATTATTTCGGCACGCGCGCCTTCGCCTCGCTGGCGGGCGTCGCCATCGCGATCAACACCACCCTGTCGGCGATCGCGCCGAAGGTGGCCGGCCGCCTGTTCGATCAGGGCATCGGCTACGGCATCAATTTTTATTTTCTCGCGGCATGGTGCTTCGTCGGCGCCGTCGTCTTATTTTTCATGCGGCGCCCGGGAGATGACGTGAACAGCACGGCGGCGCAAGTGGTTGCCGGGGCGGCGCCAGGATGAGCGCCGTCAAGGAAGGCGAGCTGCTCTGGACGCCGAGCGCACAACGCGTGGCGCGCGCGAATCTCACGCATTACATGGCCTGGCTCGCGGAGCGCGGGCGCAGCTTCGATTCCTACACGGCGCTGTGGCAATGGTCCGTCGATGATCTGGAGGGGTTCTGGGGCTCGCTTTGGGAATACTTCGACATTTGCGCTTCCCGGCCCTATGACCGCGTGCTGGGCCGGCGCGCGATGCCCGGCGCGGAGTGGTTTCCAGGCGCGCGCCTGAACTACGCCGAGCACGCGCTGCGCCATGAGCGGGCCGGCGCAGACGCGTTATTGTTCTTGAGCGAACGCCAGGGTTTGACGGGGTTGTCCTGGACCGACCTCGGTGCGCAGGTTCGCAAGCTCGCCACGCAACTGCGCAAGATGGGGCTCGCGCCCGGCGACCGGGTGGTGGCGTATTTGCCGAATTCACCCGAGGCGGTGATAGCGATGCTGGCGACGGTCAGCACCGGCGCCATTTGGGCGAGCTGCGGGCCTGATTTTGGGCCACGCGGCGTGGTCGACCGGTTCCTGCAGTTGGCGCCCAAGATCGCGTTTTGCGTCGACGGCTACTACTACGGCGGCAAACCATTCGACCGCCGGCCGGAACTCGGCACGATCTTGAGTTCTCTGCCTTCGCTCGAACGCGTGATCTATTTGCGGCAGCTCGAACCGGACAACCCGACGAAGTTGACGGCGCACTCGGTTTTCTGGGAGGAGGCGGTGTCGGGCCCCGAAGTCCCGCCCAAGGAATTCAAGTTCGAGCAGGTACCCTTCGCGCATCCGCTGTGGATTCTTTTTTCCTCGGGAACCACCGGACTGCCCAAGCCCATCGTGCATTGCCACGGCGGCATGATTCTGGAGCAGTGCAAGGCCCTCGTGCTGCAGATGGACATGCATCCCGGCGAGCGCATGTTCTTCTTCACCACCACCGGGTGGATGATGTGGAATTTCCTGGTGAGCGCCTTGTTGGTCGATGTGGTGCCGGTCCTATACGACGGAAATCCGGCATACCCCGAGCCTGACGTGCTGTGGAGCATGGTCGAGCGCACCGGCGCCAGCTATTTCGGTGCAAGTCCGACCTATGTGGGCATTCTCGAAAAGGCCGGCATCGTTCCCAAAGACCGCTTTGATTTGTCGCGTCTCGACTCCGTGATGCTCGCCGGGTCACCGGTCACTGCCGAATGCATGGCGTGGTTCTACCGCAGCGTAAAAGCGGATATTTGGGCGGGTTCGGGCAGCGGCGGCACGGATCTGTGCTGCGGCATCGTCGGCGGAGCCGTGACGATGCCGGTGTACGCGGGTGAGATCCAGGCGCCGCAGCTGGGAGTTGCGGCCTTTGCATTCAACGAGCGGGGCGAGGCGGTGGTCGATGAAGTGGGCGAACTGGTGATCACCGAGCCCATGCCGTCCATGCCGGTCGGTTTTTGGAATGACGCCGATGGCAGCCGCTATCGAGAGTCCTATTTCGATCAATATCCGGGCGTCTGGAGGCACGGCGACTTCTTCAAGGTGAATGCGCGCGGCGGCAGTTTCGTGCTCGGTCGCTCGGACGCCACCTTGAATCGACACGGCGTGCGCATCGGCACCGCCGAGGTGTATCGGGCCTTGACCGAGGTGCCTGAAATCGAGGATTCGTTGATCGTGAATCTGGACCTGCCGGGAGGCGGATTTTTCATGCCGCTGTTCGTCAAGCTCAAGGACGGCCTGCAGGTCGACGAAGCGCTTCATGAGAAGGTGCGCGCCCGCATGCGCAAGGCCTATTCCGCGAGGCATGTGCCCGACAAGATTTATCAAGTGAAGGCGATTCCATACACACTGACGGGCAAGAAAATGGAAGTGCCGGTGCGCCGCATTCTGATGGGCGTGCCGGTGGAGAAGGCCGCGAACCGCGCCGCCATGTCCAACGTGGAGTCGTTGGACTACTTCATCGACTATGCTCGAACGCAGCAGGATTACCGCTTGTCGATTCCTCAATGACTGACCTCGGCGTGCGCTGTTACGGCGATCTCGCGCGGCACTATACGGAGGGTGTCGACTACGCCGTGCATGTCGCACCTCGAGAACGCTCCGGCATTGCAATTCTCGCGCCGCACGGCGGACGCATCGAAGGACGAACCTCCGACATCGCGCGCCTGATCGCCGGCGAGGACTACGGACTGTATCTATTCGAAGGATTGCGCTCGACGGGCGACAACTTCGACTGCCTGCATCTCGCCAGCAGCCAATTCGACGAACCGCGTGCGCTCGAGCTCATCTCGAACTGCCACACCGTCGTGACCGTCCATGGGTATGCTGCATCCGGACCCGACGTGCTGCTGGGGGGTCTCAACGAGCGGTTGAAGCGGGTGGTTGCACAGGTGCTGGTGATGAACGGATTCTCGTGCCTGACCGAGGGACACCGCTTCCCGGGCAGTCATCCCGACAACATCTGCAATCGAGGCCAATCCGGCGAGGGGCTGCAACTCGAGTTGAGCGAGGGATTGCGAAAGGCGGGCGACTGGCCGCGCTTCGCCGACGCGGTGCGTACGGTTCTCACCGACCATCAGTGAACGCGCGATGGAAATACTGAGTGAACCTTCCGCGGCTGCGCCGCCGATCATTTTCTATGATCGCCGCGGCCAGGCCGTGACGCCCGATGCACGGTCAATCATCAAGCCGCGCCGGGGCGTTTTCGCGCTGGTGGTTGCCGTCCATGACAATGCCGTCATGCTGGCCGCCGAAGCCTGCGCGCCCGACGTGCCGGAACTTCCGGGCGGCGGCATCGAAGCGGGTGAAACCCTCGATGAGGCAACCCAGCGTGAATGGGCGGAGGAAGTCGGCATTCCTTTCAGCGCCGACGGCCCTTTGCAGCGATTTCAACATGTGCGCGGTTTTTACGCCGATGATCGCAACGAGTTCTGGATCTATGACCAGATCTTCCGCCGCTATCACTCAGTTGAACGGGTGAAAGTCGGTCAAAAATGGCGCAGCCCCGAGGGTGGAACCGCCGGTTGGGAGGCGATCGCATCGTTGCCGAGTCTGTCGATCAACCGCGCACATTGGTGCGCCATCCCCACTCTATTATCGAGCTTCGCCCAAATGTCCGGCGATGGTGCCGCTAGCTTGTGAGGGCGGCGCGCAGCGCCTTGATCTGCAGGGCCGCGGACGCGAGCAACCGATTGCAGTCGGCGGAGCCCAGTTGCAGGCGTTGGAATGGCGGGGCTGCCGTGACCGCGTCGTCCAGCAGATCGCGCTGAAACACACACGAACCGAGAGCGATCGCCGCAATCAGTACGTCGGTCAGGCTGGCTTCGCCGCCGCTGTCATGGTCCGCGCTATGCTGGTTGACGACGGCGTCGATGATCGCCGGAGGAAACTTCCAGTGCTTGAGAATCGAGCCTGCAATGCGCGGGTGCCACTCTTGTACCAATTGCTCCCAGCCATCACTCTCGCCGCCGACGGCGCGGCCCGGCGTCGCCACAGTGATGTACAGGTCGCCGATGTTATGCATGAGACCTGTCATCAGGGCCTCGTCGGGCTTTGCGGCACGGGTCTCGCGCGCGAGGACGTAGGCGATCGCGGCGACCAGCGCGCCGCGGCGCCACAGCTCGCGAATGTGCGGGCGGAGCTGGGCATCGCCTTTGCCGAACTCCATTTGCTGCAACGAAAACGACATCGCCGTGCAGCGCACCAGCTGGGTGCCGAGACGGGTAATCGCTTGCTGGAGGTCGAATATCTGTTGTGTCGACGGATTGAAGAACGCCGAGTTCGCCAGCCTCAGGATGCGGGCCGCCAGCGCCGCATCGGCGCTGATCACCTGCGCGACCCGGGTGCGTGCCGCCTTGGGATCGTCGAGGACCTGCTGCACGCGGACCGCGATGTCCGGCAGCGACGGCAGGCGGACGTCGCCGACGGCGACCTCCAGCGAGAGCTTGCGGATGACGGCGTCCCGATCCGATTCGCCGGCGCGTGGATTTCGTATGGCCGAATTGCCGGTTGTCACTGCAGCACCCTGGTTCCGAGGATTGACCAGTACGTTATCGGCCGCGCCGGCCTTGGCTTTAGTTAAATCGGGATGCCGGCCGATAGCAATGGTGGCAGCCGGTTTCAAAGGAATACAATCAATCACACGATGACCGAGGCATTCTCTGCAAATCTGGAGATGGCGATCGCCCTGCCGCTGGGGGTCGTGGCCAATCAGTTGGCGAAAATCGAGGCGAATTTGCGACATCTGAACATGAAGGTCGGGGACTTCTCCACGGAGCGCGACAATGGGCGTCTTGCCGGGTTGATCGAGGGCAATCTCGACCACATCAACGAGTTGCTCGATTCGATCAGGCGCATCGTTTCGAACATAGAGACCGATATGCAGGCAAACCCCGCGGACGAGATCGCGGTTCGCAAGGCCCGCCCCGAGCTGGACGACTGAATCCGCCGTTGGTCGCGCGGCGTGGCACTTTCCCTCCTGATCGAGTCAATGCTCGTTAACGGTCGAGCCTGCACCGCCTGGCATGGCGCCTCATATCGCTCTAGGATCCGCTATCACCGTCGGTGGAGAATCTCCCGTGAACGCAAAACTCAATAGCAACGCCGGCCGTGAGCACGGGCGGGTCGCGGTGGAGATGTACCCCGAGACCAAATCCGTTTGCATGATGATCTAGGCGCGTACGTGAACAGCCGGATCATTGCCGTCGCGGCGCTCGGGTTCGCAATCGGTGGCTGCGGACCATCCACACCGCCCCCTGCCGGCACGGCGCCGGCGGCGAAAACGGCCGCCGCCGTGGATGCGGCGCGGCTGATCGGCGCGGACACGGAGCCCGGCAATTGGATGGCTCCCGGGCGCACCTACGGCGAACAGCACTTCAGCCCTTTGAACAAGATCGACGCGGACAACGTCAAGGGTTTGGGTCTCGCGTGGTACTACGACCTGGATGTGGCGCATCGCGCTCAGGAAGCCACCCC
>DATLVV010000333.1:0-6073 GCA_035577165.1 Steroidobacteraceae bacterium
CGCCGCGCGCAACAGCACGTCGTGAATCAAATAGAGCGAATACGACAGCAGGCCGAGGTAAGCGAGGGGCCGCGAATTCAGCACCCTAATTAGGGGCCAATCATAGAATCGTACGGCTGCGATGAATACCAACGTCAGCGCTGCCCCCTCGATAGAGAAACCCCAGATTTCGTCGAACATGGTCCCGCGGTAGGCGAGGCACAACACCAAGACGACCAGAGCACCCGGGAAGAGGACGAACTTCCAGATGTTCGGCGGAAGCCGCGCAGCATCGAGCACCGGATTGTTCCAAACTGCGAGGGCGCACCCGAAGAGGATTGAGTCCACGCGGGTGTCCGTGGCGAGATAGATGCGCACGCTGCTAGCGTGCATGAGCAACACCAACACGCAGCGCCACACCAATATCAGTGCGCAAATCGACCACAGTAACCGTGCCTGTCCCAAGCGCGACATCCGCCATTTCTGCATGTAGATATACAGCAGGGGAAACAGCAAGTAGAAGTGTTCCTCCACTGCCAGCGACCAGACGACCCCGGTTCCCGGCGCCTCCCGATTCTCGCCGTAAATGCCCCAGTAGTTCGCGTAAAAGAATACCTCCGCGGCCATGGACGAGCCATGCATGGTATTCGCCGGGTACAGAATCAATGTAATCAGGGTGGCACCTGCCACCGCCAGGTAAAACGGGGGCAAAATGCGCAGCGCACGACGCAGCCAAAAATGCCGAACGTTGATCGAGCCGTTCTTTTCGAATTCGAAGCGCAGCAGCGTGGTGATGAGAAAGCCGCTGAGGTAGAAAAAGACGGTGACGCCAAAGTCACCCAAGACGACCGCCTGAAGGCCGGCATGGGTGGCGAATACCATCAAGAAACTCAGGCCCCGGATGCCGTCAAGCGATGGAATGTGGCGAGAAACTGCGATGCTCGCTGGTTTGATGTTTCGCGCGTCCATGCGGCCTATTTTGGACTGGATTCGCCTCTCCAGGGGCTACATGGCCGCAAACGCCCCTATCGGCGCCGGTCTGGGCTTGCCCGCGCCGCGCCCAGGCCTTAGCATCGCGCGCTTTCCCTTTTGTGGTTTAGAGGCTAATGCGCACCCATTATTGCGGGCAGGTCAACGAGTCTTTGACGGGGCAGGTCGTCACCGTGGCCGGCTGGGCGCATCGCCGCCGCGATCATGGCGGGGTGATCTTCGTCGATTTGCGCGATCGCCAGGGCCTGCTGCAGATCGTGTTCGACCCCGACCGGGCGGCGGTATTCGCCATGGCCGAGCGGGTGCGCAACGAATTTGTGCTCAAAGTCACCGGGCTGGTGCGAACCCGGCCGCCGGGCACGGCGAATGCCAACTTGAAATCCGGCCAGGTCGAACTGCTGTGCCAGGAGCTCGAGATTCTCAACCGCTCCGAGCCGCTGCCGTTCCAGCTCGATGAACAGGTGAGCGAGGAAGTGCGGCTGCGCTACCGCTACCTCGACCTGCGCCGCGAGCAAATGCGCGAGCGGCTGCTGCTGCGTCACCGGATCACGCGCGCGATGCGCCAGTACCTGGATGAGGCGGACTTTGTCGACATCGAAACGCCGATGCTCTCCAAGGCGACGCCGGAAGGCGCGCGCGACTACCTGGTGCCGAGCCGCACCCATGCCGGCAAGTTCTTCGCCCTGCCGCAGTCGCCGCAGATCTACAAGCAATTGCTGATGATTTCGGGCTTCGACCGCTACTATCAAATCGTGCGCTGCTTTCGCGACGAGGACTTGCGCGCCGATCGGCAGCCGGAATTCACCCAGCTCGATATCGAGACTTCCTTTCTGGATCAGTCCCAAATCCAGGAATTGATGGAAGGCTTGGTGCGGCATCTGTTCAAACAGGTGCTCGGCGTCGACTTGCCGGATCCCATGCCGCGGATGAGCTATGCGGAGGCCATGCGCCGCTATGGGTCGGACAAGCCCGACCTGCGCGTGCCGCTGGAGTTGGTCGATGTGGCCGATCTGGTGCAGGGCTGCGACTTCAAGGTGTTCGCAGGCCCTGCGGCCGATCCCCAGGGCCGGGTGACGGCGTTGTGCGTACCGCAGGGAGGCCGGCTGTCGCGCAAGGAGATCGACGACTACACGGCTTATGTGGCGCGCTATGGCGCGAAGGGTCTGGCCTACGTCAAGGTCAACGACAAGTCCAAGGGCCGCGACGGCCTGCAGTCGCCCATTTTGAAATTCTTGAGCGATACGGCCATCGGCGGAATCCTCGAGCGCACCCGCGCCGCCGACGGCGATTTGATTTTCTTCGGCGCCGACGCTGCCCGGGTGGTGAGCGATGCCTTGGGCGCGCTGCGCCTCAAAGTGGGCCAGGATTTGAAGCTCACGGCGGCCGGGTGGCGGCCTCTATGGGTCGTGGACTTCCCCATGTTCGAGTGGGACGCCGAGGCCAGGCGCTGGCAGGCCATGCATCATCCGTTCACCAGCCCCGCAAACCTGGACTATGCCGCCCTGGCTGCAAGTCCCGGCGAGGCCACCGCCAAGGCCTACGACATGGTGCTGAACGGCTCGGAAATCGGCGGCGGCTCGGTGCGCATTCATTCGCAGGAATTGCAGTCGGTGGTATTCGACCTGCTGGGCATATCGCCGGAAGAAGCCCGGCTCAAGTTCGGATTCTTGCTGGACGCACTCAAGTTCGGCGCCCCGCCGCACGGCGGCATCGCCTTCGGCCTCGACCGCTTGGCGATGTTGATGGCGGGCGCGGACAGCATTCGCGACGTCATCGCCTTCCCGAAGACGCAGACGGCGGCAGACCTCTTGATGGACGCGCCCACCGAAGTGAGCGAGGCGCAGCTTCGGGAGCTGCATATCCGCGTGCGCCTCCCGCCTAAAGTCGAATAGCAGGCTCCCAGTGAACGCTCCAGACCGGACCGGCGCAGTTCAGTATCGACGGCCGGAATCGGTCTTGATCGTGATTCACACCGAGGGCGGCGAGTTTCTATTGCTCGAACGCCGCCGTCCTCCCGGATTCTGGCAGTCGGTGACGGGCAGCCTGGAATGGGGCGAGTTCGCGGATCGCGCCGCGCGGCGCGAGGTTCTGGAGGAAACCGGCATCACGCAGGGAGTGCTCATCAATCTGCAGTGGACCCAGGTGTACGAGGTGCTGCCGGCATTCGGCAAGGTGTACGCGCCCGGGATCACCCGCAATCTCGAGCACGCCTTCTCGCTGCGCCTGCCTTCGCGCGTGCCGGTGACCTTAAGTGATTCGGAGCATGCACGCTTTCAATGGGTGTCGGGCGCGGAGGCCGTCGGCATCGTCTCCTCGAGCACCAACCGCACCGTCATCGAGGAGCTGCGCTGGGAGCCGGGTGAGTGAGCACCGTCGTCGTGTATGTGCACGGCCTGTGGCAGCGCGGCGCCGAATCGCTGTGGCTGCGCCGGCGTCTGGCGCAGGAACTCAAGGCCGAAGCTCGTGCATTTTCCTATCCGTCGGTGACCGCCGATGCCGGATCTATTGCACGCAATCTCGCCAACACGCTGACCGCGATCCACGCCGACACTTTGCACTTGGTCGGTCACAGCCTGGGCGGCTTGGTGATCTTGAGAGCCTTCGAGGATGGGAGCCTGGAGCCGCAGCTGCCGCGGGGCCGAATCGTGCTCATGGGCTCGCCGCTCGGCGGCAGCCGCGCCGCGCGCAATCTGGCCGCCGTGCCGCTCGGCAAGAAAATCATGGGGCGAGTGGTGTGCGAGGAGCTATTGGTGCAGCGCCAACGCCGCTGGAAGGGCGCGCGGCAGTTGGGGGTCATCGCGGGAGACTTGGGGTTGGGCATTGGCCGCATCACCGGCCCGCTCGGGGGCACGAACGACGGCACCGTCCTGATCGAGGAAACGCGGCTCGAAGGCGCCGCCGAGCACGTGGTGCTGCGGGTGAGCCACACCGGGATGCTGTTCGCGCCCAAGGTTGCGCGGGCCGCCGGCGCCTTCTTAAGTACCGGGCGTTTCAGCGGCTAAAGATCGCCGCGGTCCAGCTGCTGCAGCCGGAACAAGAGGTCGAGCGCATCGCGCGGACTCAGGGAGTTCGGATCGAGCGCCCGCAGGGCCTCGAGCGCCGCGGATGGCGGCGGCCCGGGCAACGCGGCCGGCGGGGCGAGATCGAGCTCGGCTTGTGGCGAGGCCGAGGTACGCAGCGCATCGCGTTCGCGCTCTAGCTCGGTCAAGTAGCGCCGCGCCTGTGCCGTCACCGATTTTGGAATTCCGGCGAGCGCCGCGACTTGCAGTCCATAGCTCTGATTCGCCGGCCCTTCCTTGACGCTGTGCAGGAACACCAGGGCATCGCCGTGTTCCACGGCTTCGACATGCACGTTGTGCACGCCGGGCGCCTCGCCGGCGAGACTGGTGAGTTCAAAGTAGTGCGTCGCGAACAGAGTGAAGGCGCGGATCTTCTTCGCGATATAGGCGGCGCACGCCCAGGCAAGGGACAGGCCGTCGAAGGTGCTGGTGCCGCGGCCCACTTCATCCATGAGCACGAGACTCATCGCCGTGGCGTTGTTGAGGATGTTCGCGGTCTCGGTCATTTCGAGCATGAAGGTCGAACGCCCGCCGGCCAGATCGTCCGAGGCGCCGATGCGCGTGAATATCCGGTCCAGGGGCCCGAGCACGGCGCGCCGCGCCGGCACGTAGCAGCCGACGTGCGCCAGGATGACGATGAGCGCGGTCTGACGCATGTAGGTGCTCTTCCCGCCCATGTTTGGGCCGGTGATGATGAGCATGCGGCGGGAGTCATCGAACCGCAGGTCATTGGGCACGAAAGGCTCGCGGCCGGCGCGCTCGACCACCGGATGCCGCCCGCTTTCGATCCACAGAATCGGCTCCTCGCTCAACTCGGGCTGCGAGCAATCCAGAACCGCGGCACGCTCGGCGAAGCAATTCAGCACGTCGATTTGCGCAATCGCCGCCGCGGCCGATTGCAGCGCCGGCAGCCGTGAGGTCAGGTGATCCAGCAAGGACTCGTACAATTCCTTCTCGCGCGCCAGGGCCTTGTCGCGCGCACCCAGGACCTTGTCCTCGAAGGACTTCAATTCCGGCGTGATGAATCGTTCCGCGGATTTGACCGTCTGGCGCCGCAGGAAGTCCGGCGGAACCTTGGCCGCTTGACTGCGGTTCACCTCGATGAAAAAACCCTGCACCCGATTGAAGCCCAGTTTCAGGCTCGAGAGACCGGTGCGTTCGCGCTCTCTGGCTTCGAGATCCAGCAGAAACTGCTCGGTATTGCTGCCGAGGAGGCGCAGTTCGTCGAGTTCCGGGTCGTAGCCGGCGGCAATCACCCCGCCGTCGCGCAGGTAGTGCGGCGGTGAGTCGACGATGGCTTTCGCCAACAGCGCGTGGTCATCGCGACAATTGCTTTGTTGCTGGGCGAGCTCGCCGATGAGTTGCTGCAGCAAGGGCGACGATGCGGGCTCGAGAACCCGTTGCAGATCGGGCAAAGCGGCGAGGGCCGCCCGCAATTGGGTCAGATCGCGGGGCCGCGCCGAGCGCAAGGCAATTCGCGCGATGATTCTTTCCAGATCGCCGATGGCCTTGAGCGCTGCGGCGACGGTGGGGTACTGGGCTGACTCGAGCAACGTGGCCACCGCTTGGTAGCGGGCGCGCAAGGTGCCGCGATCGCGTAACGGCCGGTGCAGCCAGCGGCGCAGCATTCGTCCGCCCATGGCCGTCGAGGTGCGATCGAAGACGCCCGCCAGAGTGAGCTCGGGCTTGCCCGCCAGGCTCTCGTCGAGTTCCAGGTTGCGGCGGGTCGCAGGATCCATGATGAGCGCGGCGTCGCGTTCTTCCGTGGTCAGGGACAGAAGATGCGGCAGGGCTGATTTTTGAGTCTCACGCACATAGGCGAGCAGCGCGCCGGCCGCCGCAATCCCTAACGGTTTGTCGGCACAGCCGAATCCGGCCAGGTCGCGGGTGCGAAATTGCTCGGTGAGGGCGCGCGTGGCAGATTCCGTATCGAAGTGCCAGGGTGCACGCAGCCGCCATGGTCTGTCCTTCAGCGCGGGCGTGAGCAGGGGCTGCGCGCCGTCGGGCGCGAGCAATTCGGCCGGGCGCAGACGCTCGATTTCCGC
>DATLVV010000334.1:0-10859 GCA_035577165.1 Steroidobacteraceae bacterium
GCCCACCCCCAGCGTATGCGGCGGCTTCTTGCCGATCAGCGGAAACCACAGTTCGCGCGCGCCGACCTCGCCCGACATGCAGGTGAACTGCATGTCGGGCCGGTCCAAACTCGGATCCGTTCGAATGAACAAATTGCCGGCCGCGCCGTTGGTGGCGAACAGGCCCTTACCGAACAGCCCCCAAAGCAGCACCCACCGGGTCGCGCGGTCCACGCGCAGCTCGCTGCGAAACGCACCGGGCCGGGCATTCCACCCCAGGAACATGAACGGATGCTCGACCAGATTCCTGCCGACGCCCGGCAGGTCGACCAGCGGTTTGATGCCGACGCTGCTTAGACGTTCGGCCGGCCCCACTCCGGACAGCATCAGAAGTTGCGGCGATCCGTAAACGCCCGCCGCGAGGATGACTTCGCGCTCCGCCATGGCCGTGGCGCTTTTCCCGTTCTGAATATAGTCGATGCCGGCCGCACGCCCGCTCTGGATGCGGATGCGCGCCGCCAGTGCGCGCTTCTCGATGTGGAGATTGCGCCGGCCCATGGCGGGTTTCAGAAATAGCCGCGCCGCGCTGCCGCGTCTGCCGCGCACGATGGTCATTTCGCTGCGCTGGAAGCCTTCGGTCTGTTCGCCGTGATAGTCGTCGGTCGCCGGGTAGCCCGCGGCAATGCTCGCCGCACGAATCTCCGCGTACAGCATGTTGGTTTGGGGAACGGCGATTTGCATTTCACCCGAGACGCCGTGATACAAATTTTCGCCCAGCCAACTCCTTTCCGATTTGCGGAAATACGGCAGGACATCGGCGTAGCTCCACCCCGCAAGACCCCGCCCCGCCCAATCGTCATAGTCGCGCCGATGGCCGCGGGCGTAGACCATGCCGTTGATCATCGTGGAGCCGCCCAATCCCTTGCCGCGCGGAATTTCGATTCGCCGCCCATTCAAGCAGGGCTCGGGCTCGCTCTCGAAGTTCCAGTTCAGATCGCGGCGGAGCACGTACTTGGGGAAGGCCATGGGCATGTCCTTGAACAGCCCGGTCGATGCACCTCCCGCTTCGAGAAGCAGCACGGTGGCGTCCCCGTCCATGGTCAACCGGTTCGCGAGAACGCATCCCGCAGAGCCCGCGCCGACGATGATGTAATCGTATTTTTTTATTGATGCGCCCGCCACGGTACTCCTCGCCGCACAGTCCCGGCCGTCGGCTCCATAGGATGCGCGCCTTTCAGACTGATGGGATCAGCCTAGAGTGAACGGGCTTTCATACCACGAAGCTCGAATCTGCGGGTAGACTGCAGGCCACCAACGTCGATTGCTTGCGTCAACACGGGGAGAGTCTCGATGCGCGCCTATGAAATCGTTGCCGGCAGCTCAAGTCTCGACGGATTGCGCCGCTGCGAACGTCCGGACCCCAAGCCGCTGCCCACGCAGATTTTGGTGCGCATGCAGGCGGCATCGCTCAATTACCGCGATCTTCTCATTCCCCGCGGTCATTACATGGGCGGCGCCGTTGCCGTCAATACGATTCCGATGTCCGACGGGGCGGGTGAAGTCATTGCCGTCGGCTCCGCCGTCACGAGATTTCGTATCGGCGAGCGCGTGGCGGGCACCTTCTTTCGCGGCTGGAACGACGGTAAGCCGCCGCGGGGGCCGTTGGCCGCACTCGGCGCGCCGCCCGCGGACGGCGTTCTGGCTGAACTCGTCGTGTTCGACGAGCAAAATGCCGTGGCGTTGCCCGCGCATCTCTCGGCCGCGAGCGCTGCGACGCTCCCCTGCGCCGGTGTGACGGCCTGGCGTGCGCTCGCCGACGGCCATATCGCTCCCGGCGAGTCGGTGTTGGTGCTTGGCACCGGCGGCGTCTCCATATTTGCACTGCAGTTCGCGCGCCTCGCCGGCGCGCGGGTAATTGTGACCTCATCGAGCGACGAGAAACTGGCGCGCGCCAAGTCGCTCGGCGCCGACGGTTGCATCAACTACCGCGCGCACCCGGAGTGGGAACGCGAGGTACTGCAGCTGACGGATGGCCGCGGCGTCGATCATGTCGTGGACGTCGGCGGCGCAGGCACCTTGGCGCACTCCATCGGTTCGGTGGCGGTGGGCGGACGAGTCGCCATGATCGGCGTGCTGACCGGCGTCGGCGCGGCGGGCAGTCCCTACGGCTTGCTCGGCAAGCAGGCGAGTCTCAACGGCATATTCGTCGGATCGCGAGGCCATTTCGAGCGCATGAACGCCGCCATCTCGGTCAACAAGATGCAACCCATCGTCGATCGCGAGTTCGGATTCGACGACGCTCCCGCCGCCTACCGTCATCTCGAAAGCGGCGCTCATTTCGGTAAAGTGGTGATCCGGTTTTGAGCGCAGAAGTAACCGTGCGTGAGGCCGTCTACGCGCTGCTGCGCGAATTCGGGCTGACCACCGTCTTCGGCAATCCGGGATCCACCGAACTGCCCATGTTCCGCGACTTTCCGGCCGACTTCCGCTATGTGCTCGGCCTGCAGGAATCCGTGGTGGTCGCCATGGCCGATGGGTTCGCGCAGGCCCGTGGCGATGCCGCATTGATCAATCTGCACTCGGCGATCGGCGTCGGGCATGCCCTCGGCAGCATATTCACGGCATACAAAAACCAGACTCCCCTCGTGATCACCGCCGGCCAGCAGGCGCGATCCATCCTGCCGTTCGAGCCCTTTCTTTACTCGGAGCAGGCGGCGCAGCTGCCGAAGCCCTATGTGAAGTGGAGCAGCGAACCGGCGCGCGCGGCCGACGTGCCCGCGGCCATCGCGCGTGCCTACTACACCGCGATGCAGCCGCCGCGCGGCCCCGCCTTCGTGTCGATCCCGGTGGACGACTGGGACCGTTCCTGCGTACCGCCCTCAGCGCGCGAAGTCAGCCGGCGCCTGGCGGGCGATCCTCTGTTGCTGCAACGCGCCGCGGAGGCGCTGCGCAAATCCCGGCGGCCGGTGATCGTCGTCGGCGCAGCGGTGGCGCGCGATGACGCCTGGGATGAGACCATTGCTCTCGCCGAACAGCATCGGGCCGCGGTTTGGGTCAGTCCCATGTCGGCACGCAACAGCTTTCCGGAAGATCATCCGCTGTTCGCCGGCTTCCTGCCGGCGGATCGGAGCGGCATCGTCGCGCGTTTGCAAGGCGCAGATCTGATTCTCGCGCTGGGCGCGCCGGTGTTCACCTATCATGTCGAGGGCCACGGCCCGCACATCCCGGACGGCGCCGCGCTGGTGCAACTCACCGACGACCCCGGCGCCGCGGCATGGTGTCCCGTCGGCACCTCCATCGTTACTCATTTGAAGCTGGGTGTTGCGGCGCTGCTCGCCGGGCCGCCCGCTGCCGCACGCGCGCCGCCGAGCATTCCGCCGCGGGCGCCGCGCCTGGCGCCTGAGCTGTTGAGCGATCGTTATCTGCTGCAGCAAATCGCCGCACTTCGTCCGTCGGGCAGCATCGTCGTTGAAGAGGCGCCCAGCAGCCGCGGTCCCATGCACGACTACCTGCCCATGCTGGAGCGCGGAACCTTTCATACCTGCGCCAGCGGCGGTCTCGGCCACGGCCTGCCCGCAGCCGTGGGCGTGGCGCTGGCGCGCCCCGAGCGCAAGGTGATCGGACTGCTCGGCGACGGTTCGGCCATGTATTCCATTCAGGGGCTATGGAGCGCGGCCGAACTGCGTCTCCCCATCGCCTTCATCATCGTCAACAACGGAAGTTACCGCGCGCTCGAGGAGTTCGGCAGCCGCTTCGACATCAAGACGCTGCCGGGCGTGCAGCTGCCGCACATCGATTTCTGTGCACTCGCGGCCGCCCAGGGGGTCAAGGGCATCCGCGTCGAACGCTGCGCGGACCTCGACGCCGCACTTCTCTCGGTGTTCGCCGCCGACGTTCCGATGCTGCTCGAAGTCCGGGTCAAATAAACGAGCGCACCGGATCCGCGCCATCCCAGCCGATGCTGGCGCGGTAGAACTTGCTGAATATCGCCTCGAAACCAGTCCCCAGCTCGATGAGTTCGACATAGCCCGGCAGAACGGCGGTGGTATCCATGTACGCGACATGGCCGCCGCTCGGCACTCCGGCGAGAAATACCAGATCGTGCCCCGCCGCTTGATATTTGGCGACGTCGCGGTCGAAATTCGCGGTGGCGCGGCCCCAGTGATGGAAGCCATAGCCGCGGCGCTCGATCCACTCGCGGTATACGGACGGCGAATCGTCGTTGGGTTGGATGAGCTCGATGTTCATGTGCCCGGCGAAGCTCATCGCGAGCGAAACATCCGCAGTTGAATCGCGGCCGCGGTACTTCGGGTCGGTCCCGCTGAAGTGGTCCAGCAGGAACCACGGACCGACCTTGAGCTTGTCGATCCAGATTTTCATGGCCGCCTGAATGTCGGGGACCACATAGCACATCTGAATGACGCCATCATCGGGTTGACCAAAGCCTACGAGTCCCATTGCTTTTCTCCCCTAAAGATTAATCCGCAACGCCCAGCGTCCAGCCGCCATCAATCGAGATTTGCTGGCCGGTGAGATAAGCCGATGCCGGCGAGGCCAGGAACAGCGCCAGCCCGTGCATATCCTCCGCAAATCCCACGCGATGCATGGGAATGACTTTGCCCATCGCCTCCTGCACCTGCGGCTGCTTGGCGTGGCCGCCGCCGATATTGGTGGCGAAGAAGCCCGGCGCGATTGCGTTGACCGTGATGCCAAAGGCGGCGAGCTCCAGCGCCACCTGACGCATGAGATGCGCCGCTCCTGCCTTGGCGGTCATGTACGCGGCGCCGATGGCAGGTTCGCACTGATACGCCGCCACGGAGGTGGTGACGATCATGCGGCCCGCGCGCTGCGGGCGCATCAATCGGGCGCCGGCGCGCAGCGTGGCAAAAATGCCGTTCAGATTGATGTCGAGTACCCGATTCCAGCGCTCATCGGTGTAATTCTCCAAGGCACCTTGGCTGTTGCGCGGCCGCTGCGAGCCCATCCAGCTGCCCACGAAGCCGGGACCCGGGTCGACGCCGGCATTCGCAAAGACCACGTCGAGGCGGCCGTGGGCCATCGCCGCCGCGTCGAATGCCCGGTCGATGGCCGGATGGTCGCGCACATCGACCACGTCGCCGCGAACAGCCCATCCCAGATCGCGCATGCGCCGGGTTTCCTGATCTACACGGTCAGCGTCGACATCGAGAATCGTTACCCGGGCGCCGTTCTCCGCCAGCGCTTCTGCGTAGCCTAAACCCAAGCCGCTGGCGCCTCCCGTGACGATCACGCCGAGGCCCTCGACTTTGAACAATTCACCGATCTTCAAGCTGGCCTCGCGCGGGCTAGTGCCGCGTCTCCGAGCCCACATCCACCAGAATCTTCAATCCCTCCTGGCGGCGCAGGCGTTCCAGCCCGCGCTCCATCAGGCTGTCGAAGGGGATGCACTCGACCCAGCCGTCCAGCGGATAGCATCCCTGCGCCATGGCGTTGATGACGCTGGGAAAGGCATGCGTGGACATGGCTACGCCGGTGAGATTGACCTCCGGCATCAGCAAGTCGAAGGGAGGAATCACGACCGGGTGGTGATGAATGGCGACGACCACCGCCGTACCGTCGACCCGGGTGCCGTGCAGCATGGCGTTGAAGGACGCGGGAACCCCCGCCGCATCCACCGAGGCGTGCGCTCCGCGGCCTTGGGTCAAGTCGCGGATGGCGGCGATCGGATCGCAGTCGCGAGGATCGAGCGTCACCCGCGCGCCCAGGCGCTCGAGCACCTGGCGGCGCAACGGCGAGGGGTCCACCATGATCACATCGATGCCGCGTGCTTTCAGGGTCAGGCATACGCCGATACCGATGGGGCCCGCGCCATGTATTGCCACTGTCTGTCCGGCCTCCAGCCGGCATCGATTCGCGGTGTGCCAGGCGATGGCCAGCGGCTCGATCAGCGCGCCTTGTACGGGTGTCATTCCGGACGGCAGGCGATGCGCCATGGAGCGGCGCACCACGGTGTATTCCGCAAGGCCGCCCTGACGGTTGTAACCGTGCAGTGCCAAATCGGGGCAATGGTTGTACTGCCCGGCGAGGCACCAATGGCAGCGGCCGCAAGTCTCGAGCGGCTCGACTGCAACCAGATCACCGCGAGCGAGGTCCTCGACTCCCGCGCCGCAGGACACCACTTCTCCGCACAACTCATGGCCGAGTATGACCGGGTTCTTGACGCCGGTGAGAGGGTGAGGCGAGGTGCGAGTGGTGATCGGACCGTCGTAGTATTCGTGAAGGTCGCTGCCGCAGATGCCGTTGTAGATGACCCGCAGTTTGACGTCGCCCGGACCAGGTTCCGGCTCCGCAACCGATTCGAGTCTGAGGTCGCGAGGACCGTAGAAAACCGCAGCGCGCATACTTCCTCCCGGCATCTTCGTATGGAAGCCGAGCCAAGCATGACACACTCTACCCACCACGCAGCCTGACTCAACCCGCAGGGAAACCGCGGCAGGCCGCCACTTAAGCGAGCTAGGCGTACTCGTCGATGAGCGACTTGGGAGGCCTTGGGGCTGCCGGATCCTCGCTGCTGTGCGCGGACGGGCCGGGTTTGTCGGGCCGGTGCTCGCGGGACGAACCGCGTGCATCGTCCCGGGAGGGGCGTTTATCGGCGATGGGCAGCGCCGGATACAGGCCCGAATTGCTCAAGCGGTCAACTTCACTCATTGCGTGACCTCGCCTATTGTTGCTTCGACTGCTCTTTGACCAATACGGTATCGAGGATCGCGGGTGGCACGCGTTCGAGCAGGCGATTGGCGCCGCTGCTGGAATCCGCCAGTTCGACCCCGGGGGCGGCGGTCAGCGGGGTCTGGTCCGTGGTTCGGGCGACCACCGGCGCGCCAGGCGACACTTCCTCCAGCACCAGCACCACGACTCGCCGGTTCGCGTTGCGTCCGTCGTTCGTGTCATTCGACTGGCGCGGATGAAATTCTCCGAAGCCGACGATCTCGAGCCGCAGCGGATCGACGCCCTGCCGCATGAATTGATGCACCACGCTGGCCGCGCGGGCCGCCGACAGTTCCCAATTGGACGGGAATGCTGCGGTACGGATCGGCCTGTCGTCGGTATGGCCCTCGACGCGTATCGGATTGGGGAAGGGCTTCAAGACCTCCGCCAGCTTGTCGAGCACGGGTTCGGCCGCCGGTGCAAATTCTCCGGCGCCGCTCGGAAAGAGAATGTCGGCGTTGATTTCGATTTCCAGCCACATGTTCTCGCGGCGCACCGTGACCAGCTTGGCCTCGATCAGCGCCTGCATCGCGTCCTGCACCTGCCGCTGCATGCGGATCAACGCTCCGGGCAGATCCGCCGAGTGGTGGTTCTCGGTCTGGGTCGGATTGCGCGGCACCATGCTGCCCTCGGGCGTGGACTTTTCGTCCATCTTGATCAGAACCGTGGGCGTGATGCCCACCAGCGGCTTCTCGCCGCCCTTGCCGGGTTCTTTTTCGCCCAGGTTGACCGGCCTCAAGGTCTTCGGCGCGCCGTTGAACGCGGCGATCATCGAATCCGACAGGACGCGAAATTTCCCTTCGTTCACCGAGGACATGGCGTACATCACGGTGAATAGCGCAAATAACAACGTCACGAGGTCGCCATAGGGAATCGCCCAGGCTTCCGCGTTCACATGCTCTTCGTGCTTCTTCTTACGGGCCATGACGTGCTAATGATGGAAGTACCCTTGCAGCTTCGACTCGATGTTGCGCGGATTCTCGCCCTGGGCGATGGCGATGATCCCCTCGATCACCATGGTGCGCACTTGCGATTGGCCGTGAATCACGGATTTCAATTTGTTGCCCATGGGCAGGAACAGCAGATTGGCGAACGCGATGCCGTAGATGGTTGCGATGAACGCTGCCGCGATGCCATGGCCGAGCTTCGACGGATCGTTGAGGTTTTGCATGACTGCCATGAGGCCCATGACGGCACCGATGATGCCGAGTGTGGGCGAGTAGACTCCCATGGCCTCGAACACCTTGGCCGCCTGGGTGTCGAAGTGCTCCATGGCGTCCAATTCGATTTCCATGCTGGAGCGGATGGCATCCGGCTCGCCGCCGTCGACCAGGGACTGCAGGCCCTTCTTCAGAAAATCGTCCTTCTCGGCCTCCACCGCCGACTCGAGTCCCAGCAACCCCTGCTTGCGCGCGATGTTGCTCCACTCGACGATCTTCTCGATCATGGCCGCCGGATTGTTCACGGGCGGATTGAATACCCAGGAAACGATCTTCCAGGCGCGCAGAAAGGTCGCCAGCGGCGTCTGCACCAGGCTCGCCGCGAATGTTCCCACGACTACGATCACGAACGCGGCGCCGCCGACCAGCGCGCCGGCGCTGCTGCCCTTCAAGATCGCCCCGCCGATGATGGCGATCAATCCCAGCACGACGCCGATGATGCTTAGGATATCCATGGATCAGGCCGGCTCCAGCCACTCCGCCAGCCGTGCGCGCAGGCGCACCAGCGCCTGACCGTGAATTTGGCAGACGCGCGATTCGGATACTTCGAGAACCTCGCCGATCTCGCGCAGGTTCATGTCTTCGTCGTAGTACAGGGACAACACCAGCTTTTCTCGTTCCGGCAGCAGCTCGATGGCCGAGCCGAGTGCGTCGCGAAAACCCGCGTCCTCGATGTGATCGAAGGGACCCGGCCGCTCATCCCGGGCGTGATCGGCGGGGCTCGATTCGTCATCGTTCGAACCCATTTGATCGAAGCTGAACAGCCGGCAGCTGGCGGCATCCTGAACCAGTTTGTGATATTCCTCGATGCTCACGCCGAGGCCCTCGGCGATGTCGGTCGGGGTCGCGTCCTGTCCCTTGGCGTTTTCGATCCTGCGCACGACGTCGGCCATCTCGCGCATGTTTCGATGCACGGAGCGCGGAGTCCAGTCGGACTTGCGCACTTCGTCGAGCATGGCGCCGCGAATTCGAATGCCCGCGTAGGTCTCGAAATTGGCGCCCTTGGTGGCGGAGTAGTGTTTCGCAGCATCGAGCAGACCGATCATGCCGGATTGAATCAGATCGTCGACTTCGACGTTCGGCGGCATCCGGCTGACCAGGTGGTAGGCAATGCGTTTGACCAAATCGGCATGTCTCAAGACCAATTCTTGCTGCGGCACCTGATCGACCGGGACGTCAGCGTCCACGATCGGCTTCGGGCCGCGTTTCTGTGTATTCGAGTACTGTGTGCTTGCTCTCATTGCAATACCGTCGAAGGACCCATCCGGGTCCCTACCATGCGTTCGACAAAGAACTCAAGGTGACCGCGTGCTCCTTGGGGCACAGACCACTTATCGGCCTTGGAGGCCAGATTCTTGAGGGCAATGGATGAAATACACGCCGGGTAGGCGTCGACGACGGCGGTTTGCTTCTGCACCGCACGCCGCAGATAGTCGTCAAACGGTACGGAACCGGCGAACTCGAGGGCGACATTGAGAAACCGGTCACAAACCCGTTCGATTTTCTGGAACAAATCCGGACCCTCCCCGGAGCGGCGGGTCTGATTCGCCAGGATTTGGAAGCGTTGCACCCCGTGGTCACGGCTCAACACCTTGATCAGCGCGTAGGCGTCGGTGATGGAGGCAGGCTCGTCGCACACCACGACCACGACGTGATGCGCCGCCTGGGTGAAGGTCGTCACGCTGTCGCCCAGGCCCGCCGCGGTATCCACCACCAGAATCTCGACGCGATGATAGAGGTCGCTGAAGGCGCGGATGATGCCGGCGTGCTCGGCCTCCGACAGGTTCGCCATTTCCTTCATGCCGGAGGACGCCGGCACGATTTGCAAGCCATGCGGGCCGGTGACGATGGCGTCTTCCAGCGAGCACTCGCCCTTGATCACATGTCCCAGGTTGTAGCGGGTGTGCAGTCCCAGCAAGACATCGACATTGGCGAGTCCGAAGTCGGCATCGACCAACATCACGTCCCGCCCCTGCGAGGCGATCGCCACGGCCAGATTGGCGGACACCGTGGTCTTGCCCACGCCGCCCTTGCCGCCGGTGACGGCAATCACCTTGACCGGCCGCGATGAGTTGAGTTCAGCCAGGGACTCGGCCTGGTCCGGAGACAGTCGGGTGTCACGCATGGGGGCGCGCTCCACCGAAGTTGCGGACATGGTAGGCCTCGTCGCGCGCGGGAGATTTGCCCTCCTTGCGCTTCAGCGCTGCCTGTACCAGCCACACCCGGCGTTGGTGCGCAGCGTGCATGTCCTCCGGGACCTTCGCTCCGTCGCAGACGTAGGCTATTTTCAAGCGATGCCGCAGAGTCGCCGAGATCACCGGACCCAGACTCGCCGCCTCATCCACCTTGGTCAGAATGCAAGCCACCGGCTTCGACGGCGCAAAGGCGCGCACGACCTCATCGAGTTCCTGACTCCCGCCGGGTGCGGGCAGCGTCAAGAAAACACGGGCGCCCGGCGCGCCGATCTGCAGTGCCGCCAGTTGCTCGGCGAGCCGCGCGTCGCCCGGGCCCCTGCCGGCGGTGTCGATCAGTATCAATTTCTTTGACTTCAACCGTTCCAGCACCCGGGCCAGGTCCTTGCCGCCGTTGGCCACATGGAGCGGTGCGCCGAGCGCACGCGCGTGGGTCGTCAACTCGTCGCTTGCGCCGATCCGGTAATTGTCGGTGCTGACCAACGCCACATCGGCAACGCCGTGCCGCATGCACCAACGCGCGGCCAGCTTGGCGATGGTGGTGGTCTTGCCGGCTCCGGTCGGGCCGACCACCGCCATGACTCCGCCGCTCACGCTGGCGAGGTCGTTGACCACCGGCAGGTGCTTGACCAGCAGCGCCAGCGGAATGTGCGATGGATCGGCCAGATTGGTGCGTTGCGGAGTGCACTCCGCCAGCGCCTGGGCGACATCCGGCGCGATG
>DATLVV010000335.1:0-21212 GCA_035577165.1 Steroidobacteraceae bacterium
TAGGCGACCAGGCGGATTTTTCACGCGCCGACGACGGACCGCCCGATTTGAGCGATGTCATCGCGGTCGCCATTCTCATGGCTGCGCACGGCGAGGACGCTTCCGGGCTGGAAGCCGCCTTGACGGGCCTGGCGGCGGCGAAACGCCTCAGATTGGATGAGGAAAAAACTCAGGCGGTGATTCGCGAGTCCACCGCCGAAGTCACGGCGCTCAGTCAGGCTCTCGGAAGTTAGGAGCCTGAGACAGGCCCCTTGGCGAACCGTTCGGCCGCGATCGCGCCGGCCACGTTGGCGGCGTTGTGGGGCATGATGCCGGCGAGATTCATACGGCTGTCCTGCGTCATGTAGATGTGATGCTTGACGCGCAGCCGCTCCACCACTTGCGGGGAAACCCCAAGCAAGCTGAACATCCCGCGCTGGGTGCGAATGAAGTCGAATGAACCATCGCCCGCAGCTTTGCGCAGCTCGAGCGCGAGCAGCCCGCGCATGTCGGTAATCCGAGTACGCATCCCTGCAAGCTCCAGGAGCCACTGCTCTTTGAGTGCGGGGTTGGTAAATATGTGCGCGGCGATGGCGGCGCCGTGGTCGGGCGGCATCGAATAAATGCCGCGCGCGATCTGCAGCACATGGCTCAACATGGCGTTGGCGCGGCTCTCGTTCTCGCCGATCACGATCAGCGCGCCGACACGCTCGCGATATAGACCCAGATTCTTGGAATACGAAATGGCCACGAGCGATTCTGGAATCTGCTCGGCGACCAACCGCGGGCCGGCGGCGTCGGCTTCCAGGTCGAGCGCGAAGCCCTGATAAGCGAGGTCCAGGAAGGGCACGAGCCGGCGGCGGCGTAATAGCTCTACCAGCGCCTGCCATTGCCCCGCATCGAGATCGGCGCCGCTGGGATTGTGGCAACAGGCGTGAATCAAGACGACGTCGCCTTCGCGGGCCCGCTCGAGGTGCTCGAGCATGGCCGCGAAACGCAGGCCGTTTGCCGCGATATCGTAGTAGGGGTAGCGCTCGAGCCGCAGCCCTGAGCTGCCCAGCAAGGGGGTGTGATTGCCCCAGGTGGGATCGCTGACGTGAACCGCAGCCGCGGGGGCAGCCGCGCGAATCAGTTCCGCGCCCAGCCGCAGCGCGCCGCAGCCGCCAGGGGCTTGGACGGTTCTCGCGCGCCGGTCGCGGCGGGCGGCATTCGTCTTGCCAAGAACCAGTTCCTCCACGGCCGTGTTGAATTCCTCGCGACCCGCGGGGCCTACATAGGATTTGGTCGATTGCACCGCCAGGACCTCCTGCTCGGCGCGCCGCACGCAGTCGAGCACCGGGGTGTTGCCGGTCAGGTCGCGGTATACCCCCACACCCAGGTCGACTTTCGATGGCGAGGAATCGGCTCGATACTGTGTCATCAGGCCGAGAATCGAATCCGCGCTCAATTGCTTGAGATCTTGAAACAAGAGTTAACGCCCCATTTTTTGTGCCGCCACATTATAGTCGATGCCCATCATGATGATCCGACGCACTTGCATCCTGAGCTTGCTTCTTGCCCTCGGCGCGGGCGCACTCGCAGCGCCGCCGCGGATCATCAGCCTGAGCCCGCATATCACCGAATTGTTGTTTGCCGCCGGGGCCGGCGACCGAATTGTCGGCGTCGACGACATGAGCGACTACCCGCCCGCCGTCGCGGGAATTGCGCGTGTCGGCGAAGCGTCCGCGCTCGACGTCGAAGGCCTGCTGAAACTCAAACCCACGCTGATCGTGCTCTGGGATTCGGGCACGCCCCCGCGCCGCAAGGAGGAGCTGCGGCGGCTGAATCTGCAACTCTATGTCACCGAACAGCATCACCTGGACGATATCGCGACGACGCTGCTCGACTTTGGACGGCTCGCCGGCACCGAGACCGTGGCAGCGGCGGCGGCGGGCCACTATCGGTCGGAACTCGCGCAACTGCGTGCGCAGTATGCGGGTCGCCCGCGCCTGAGAGCCTTCTTTCAGGTCTGGGATCGGCCCCTATATACGCTCTCGGGTGAGCACGTGGTTACCGAGGTGCTGTCCCTATGCGGCGCCGACAACGTATTTGCGGATCTAACCACCTTGGCGCCTGCCATCGACAGGGAAGCGGTGCTCGCGCGCGACCCCGACGTCATACTGATCGGCGCCACCGGCACCGAAGGCGCCCGACAGACCGCCGATTGGGGCCGCTTCGGCAATCTTCGCGCAGTGCGAAATCAGCATATTTTTACCGTGGATCCATCGCTCATCGGCAGGATGTCGCCGCGGATCCTGCAGGGGGTGCGCGATGTGTGCGATGTGCTCGATAGGGCCCGCAACGTGCGGCGCCGCGCAACGGACGCTCCGTTAGGGGCCCGCCTGACTGCCGTCTCCAATAAAAGACAGTGGTCCGATGACATCGGCAGGCGTTAGCGTGTACGCTTTAACCACCTTATCAAAGGGAGAGATATCTCATGGCGCTTTGGAACGAAAAACCTACGCCCGCCACGGCGGGTCCTGTTGTCCCCCCATCGACGACGCCCCCGGAACGAAGCTCGCCGGAGCGCAGCCAGAGTGAGCCGGCACTGGCCGTGTCGCCCCGCCGCCCCACCCCGAAAACCTCGTCAGAAGGCGGAGAATCGGTCATAGCCGCGAATCTGACCATCGAAGGCAAGATCGAAGGCTCGGGAAACGTGCGTATGGCGGGCCGCTTCAAAGGTGACGTGCGTATCGACGGCAACTTCAGCATCGAGTCCGGGGCCCATTTGACCGGCCAGGTCCTGGCGGGCATCGTCGTGGTCGGCGGCGAGCTTCAGGGCAACATCGAATCTGCCAAACGCGTGGATGTTCAGGAAGGCGGTGTCATCGTCGGCGACGTAAAGGCCGGATCGATCACGGTCGCGGCTGGGTCGCGCATGCGCGGACATGTCGAATTTGGTTGGGATGATGAGAAGGTGAAAATGAAACCGGGTTTGGTGGGCAGCGGCAATTAGGAGATCCTAATGAGCCTCGCTCGTGCCGGGACCTTAGGCGCGACACGGATATGTCCGCACTGCAAGGCGGTGGTATTGCAGAGCGCAAACGTCTGCCCCAGCTGCCAACACCACTTGCGCTTCAACTCCGGCAATGCCGAGCCGCAGTCCGAAAGCGTGTCGGCGATGCGCATCGAGGGTTCGATTCGCCATTCCGGGCGCGACGAGAGCTGCGAGTACTGCGTGGTCGTGTCCATCACCAATGAGCGGGGCGAGAAAGTCGCGCGTCAAGTGGTGGGCGTCGGCGCGCTGCAGCCCGGCGAGAGGCACAAGTACAGCTTTTCGGTCGACCTTATGCCGGTGCGCGCCGTTCCCGAGCGCAGACGCAACTGACCGGCTATGCCCGCGAACCGGCTCTGGCCGCGATCAGCGCTGCGCGCGGCCCTCGATGTCGATGAACCGCAGGAATTCCGCGCGCGTGCTGGCATTCGCACGGAAAGTGCCGAGCATTTTGCTGGTGATCATGGAGACGCCGCGCTTGTGAACGCCGCGCGTCGTCATGCATTGATGGACCGCATCGATCACGACACCGACCCCGCGCGGTTTGAGAACGTCATCGATGCAGGCGGCAATCTGTGCAGTGAGCTTTTCCTGCACTTGAAAACGCCGCGCATAGCCATCGACCACCCGTGCGAGCTTGCTTATGCCGACCACTCTATCGGTGGGTAGGTAGCCGACATGTGCGCGGCCGATGATGGGCGCCATATGATGCTCGCAAAACGATTCGAAGCCGATGTCGCGCAACACCACCATTTCATCGTAGCCCTCGACTTCCTCGAAGGTGCGGCGTAAGTACGCACCGGGATCGATGGTGTATCCGGAGAACCAGTCCGAGTAGGCGTTGACGACGCGCTTCGGCGTCTCATGCAGGCCCTCGCGCAGAGGGTCGTCGCCCGCCCAGCGCAGCAGCGTCTTCACGGCGGCTTCCGCGTCCGCGCGGCTCACCCCCCGCTTTTTCTTCTTCACCATCTTATCTTCCCCCTCGAGGGTTCGAGTCGAACACCACCTGGCCGTGCAATAGAGTCATCGTGCACTTTAAATCGCGCAGATCATGCGCCGGTATGCTGTACATGTCGCGGTCCCAGACGGCGATATCGGCGTCCTTGCCGATCTCGAGCGAGCCGATGCGATCGTCGAGAAACACCTGCCGCGCGCCCCATGCGGTATATGAGCGCAAGGCGGTGTGAATGTCGACCGATTCAGCGGTCCCAAACGGATGGGCACCGTAGGTGCCCTTCAGCGTCTCCCGTTCGACCGACGACCAGAGTCCATAGCGTGCGGCGATCGGTGTGACCGGGTAGTCCGAGCCGCCGCCCCACCGTACGCCGCTTTTCAAGAAGGTATTGAGAGGCACCAGGCGCGCGGCGCGTTCCGGCCCGAAGTTGCCGGCATAGGTGTCGCCGATCCACCAGGTGAAGGGGGCCTGGACCTCCGGGTAGGCGGCGTCATAGCGCTTCTGCAGCTCGGCCATGGTCTTGATGGCATGATCGCTGGGGATGTTGGCGTGAATGATGCTGTGCCGGAGCCCGATGGTCGGCATCTCGGAGAGGACTTGCGCATAGGTGTCCACCACCCAATCGATTGCACGGTCGCCAATCGCGTGGGTCCCGACGTGCACGCCTGCCCGGTGGAACAGCCGGATCATCTGTCGAAACACCTCGGGGTCCGTCGATGGATAACCGAAATTTCCGTGGTCGATATCGGTGGAGTTCTTGTGCCATTCCTGGGTTAGCCACGCGGTGCGCGCGCCGCCGCTGCCATCCATGAAAATCTTCGCACCGCAGGACAGGAGGCGGCCGTCGCCGAGCGATTGCGGCGGCCGGGGCGCGCTCAAGATCGAAGTCAGAGCGGTTTGCGCAGACGCCAGCGTCTTGCCCGCGTACCACAGCACGCAAACGTGCTCGGACAGCTTGCCCTCGGCCTGCAGCTCGCGGTAGGCGTCCCATACCGGTTGGCCGATCGAGGGGTCCTTGACCGCGGTGATCCCTTCGCGATGCAGCTCATCAATGCTCTTCAGAATGCCGCTGCGTTGCTGCTCCGCCGTCGGCGGCGGTATGAGATCAAGCACGGCGTCCTGCGCGGATTCCTTCAATACGCCGGTAGGAACTCCGCGGGCGTCACGGTCGATCGTGCCGGCGGGCGGATTCTGGGTGGCAGCAGAAATGTTTGCCAGGCGCAGTGCCGTCGAATTGGCCACGCCGTAATGGCCGGTCGTATGAGTCAGCCACACCGGATTGTGCAGAGATACGGCGTCAAGATCGGCGGCGGTCACATAGCGCCGTTCGGCGAGCTTGCCCTCGTCCCAGCCGTCGCCCTGCAGCCATTCGCCGGGCTTCAACGCCGCAATTCCGGCCTGCACGCGCCGTACCACTTCGGCGACCGTCGAAGCGTCGCTCAAGTGAACGTGATACAGCTCGTCAACCCCGCCCTCGGCGATGTGCGCGTGGCTGTCGATGAGCCCCGGTGTCGCGGTTCGGCCGTGCAGATCAATGCGTTTCGTCGCGCTGTCGGCAAGCCGCAGCACTTCCTGATCGGTGCCGAGGGCGATGATTTTGCCGTCGCGAACCGCCAATGCTTCGACAATCGAGTCTTGCGCATTCACCGTCAGTATCCGGCCGTGAAACAGGATCACTTGAGGCGGCACCGCTGCTTGCGCGGCACCCGCGCCTGCCAGAAATACGCAGGCCGCTGCCATGGCAGCTGCACGCGAAACGCTCGTACGCCGCGGTCGGGCGCTTCGATTGACTTGGACCGGCATAAGCTACATCCTGATTTTGTGTTCAATTGCGGAGATTGGGTTTGAAATATCGTGCTCTTCTGAATTCTAGCATTGCGCTCATGTCGGCCCTTTTCATTCAAGCGTCGTGGTCCGCGGCGACTCAGAGCGATGCCGTCACCCGGGCGATGGCGCACGATATCTTCAAGCAATTGATCGAAATCAATACCACGGATTCAATCGGCAGCACGACGGAGGCCGCGCAGGCGATGGCGCAGCGCCTGCTCGACGCTGGATTCGCCAAGGCCGATGTCGTCGTTCTCGGGCCGAACGACCGCAAGGGAAACATGGTCGCGCGGTATCGCGGCAAGCCAGGCTCGAAGCTGCGGCCTCTCCTGATCATCGGTCATTTGGATGTGGTGGAAGCACGGCGCGATGATTGGACCACCGATCCGTTCAAGTTTGTCGAGCAGGACGGTTACTACTACGGCCGCGGCACCCAGGACATGAAGGAGGACGACGCCATCCTGGTCACCGATTTCATCCGCATGCGGAAGGAAGGATTCGTTCCGGAGCGCGACATCATCCTGGCGCTCACCGCGGACGAAGAGGGGGGCAAGTCGAACGGCGTCGACTGGCTGCTGCGAAATCACCGGGATCTGATCGACGCGGAATTCGTGCTCAACCCGGACTCGGGCGGCGTGAGCATGGATCACGGCAAACCGCTGGCGGTGGAATTCGAGGCCACCGAGAAGCTCTATGCGGATTTCCAGGTGCTCGCCACCAATCCCGGCGGGCACAGCTCGCTGCCGAAGCCGGACAATGCGATCTATCACGTTGCGGACGCGCTCGGCGTGTTGGAGAAATCGCCGTTTCCGTTCGAGCTGAATGCCGTGACGCGCGAGTATTTCGGCCAAATGGCCAAGATCGAGACCGGACAGAACGCGGATGACCTGCGCGCCATTCTGGCGAATCCGCCCGACCCCGCCGCCATCGAGCGGCTGTCGAAGGACGCGCGCTATAACTCCACCATGCGCACCACGTGCGTCGCCACCATGCTGAGCGGCGGACACGCCCCAAACGCATTGCCGCAGAGCGCCGAAGCCAACGTCAATTGCCGGATCTTCCCCGGGCATTCGCAGGAAGAGATCCGTCTGCAGTTGGTCCAGCTGTTCAACGATCCGAAGCTCAGCGTTCGCTACCGCAGCGATGCGCGCGAATTGTCGGACCACGGTTCGGACCGCAAGGCGATGGTGCCGCCACCCCTGCGCACCGACGTCATGACGTCGCTGCGCAAGGTCGCCGCCAAGCTGTGGCCCGGTGCCCCGGTGATTCCGAACATGCAGACCGGTTCGTCGGACAGCATTTACACCATGTCTGCCGGCATTCCGAGCTACGGCATCAGCGGTATCGCGGTGGATCGCGACGATATCCGCGCCCATGGCAAGGACGAGCGGGTCAAGGCCGATTCGTACTACACCGCGGTGGAGTTCTATTACCTGTTCCTCGAGTCGTTGACCAGGGGTCATCAGTAGCGGTACAGAGGGGATGATGTTGTTAAAAAAGTCTGTGACGTTATGACGTTTTGACGTCTTCGACTGTCTTTCGCCTGACGTCAAAACGTCAGGGCAAAAAAATGCGCCCCCCAGGGGGTTGGCGGCCCCGAGCAGGGGCCGGTGGTTTGAACTAGACGGTGGAATCGGACCATGGCGACCCAGCAAGTTATTGAGTCACGCGAACGCGATTTGGGCGGTTTTGTGGTGCGGCGGGTGCTGCCCGCTGCGGATCGGCAGATGGTCGGTCCGTTCATATTTTTCGATCACCTGGGACCGACCCAGTTCGCCCCGGGCTTTGGAATCGATGTCAGGCCGCACCCGCACATCGCGCTCGCCACCGTGACCTATCTGTTCGCCGGCTCCTTGGAGCACCGCGACAGCCTCGGCACGGTGCGGGAGATTCGGCCGGGGGACGTCAACTGGATGACGGCCGGCAGCGGGATCGCGCATTCCGAACGAACCCCGCGGGCGGCGCGGGTAACGGGGGAGTATGTGCACGGCATCCAGAGCTGGGTCGCGCTGCCCGACGGGCACGAGGATGGGGAGCCGACCTTCGAGCATTACCCGGCAGCGGCTCTGCCGACGCATACCGCTCCGGGCGTCGAATTGACCGTCATTGCCGGCGAGGCATTTGGAGTGCGCTCGCCCGTGCTCACGCTCTGGCCGACCTTGTACGTGCACACGCAGTTCGCGCAGGGCGCAACTCTCGAGGTGCCGGCCGATCATGCCGAGCGCGCGGTCTATGTGGTGCAGGGCGAACTCGACGCCGGCGATGCGCCGTTGACGGCCGGGCAGCTTGCGGTGATCGAGCCCGGCAGGGAAATCTCGTTGCGCGCAACCGGCGATACGCGGGCCATGCTTCTCGGGGGCGAGCGTTTCCCCACCCCGCGCCATATCTGGTGGAATTTCGTCGCCTCATCCCAGGCGCGAATCGACAGTGCCAAGGAACGCTGGGAGCGGCAGCAATTTCCAGCGGTACCGGGGGAAACCGAGTTCATTCCGCTGCCCCACTACTAGCCTAAGGAGCCGACATGTCCGATAAAACCGCGAGTGTGCATTGGGAAGGCCGGGGCAAGAAGGGTGTCGGCAGGATCAGCACGCAGACCGATGCGTTGAAATCGTATCCTTACGGATTTGCCAGCCGCTTCGAGGACGACCGCCGTGGCACGAATCCGGAGGAGTTGCTGGCGGCGGCTCATGCCGCATGCTTCACCATGGCATTCTCGTTCGCCTGCGATGCGGCCGGATTTGCCACCACCGCGGCCGATACTCAGGCCGCGGTGCGCTTGGTGATGAAGGACGGTGGGTTTCTGATCGATCGCATCACGCTGCGGCTGGAAGCGACCGTGCCGGACATCGATGAGGCGACATTTCAGAAGCTGGCGGCCGGCGCGAAGCAAAACTGTCCATTGTCGAAGGCCTTGGCCGGCGTATCCGAGATCGCCCTGACGGCGGTGTTGCGCAAGTAGGAGGCGCGCGTTACTCGCCGGGCGGGCGCCGGAAGGCGAACAGGAGGGCGGCGACCCACGCCGCCGTTGCCACTAGAAACGCGACCATGACGGCGGCGAACAGCGGGTTCGACAGATGCGGCGGTTGTTGACGATTGGCGGCTATTTCCAGCCAATGCACGCAACACGCCAGGATCACCAACAGCGATCCGAACCACACTCCGTGCGCCACCAGAAAGGTGCGCGTGCGCTCGACTCGTTGCGGCGCCAGCCAGTAATCGCGATTGGGCAGTTTGAAGTCGGCGGCGCGTGAATAGACCCCGGTGAGCACGGCCACCACGACGGTCGGCAGCCCCACGGCGAGGCACAACACGAATCGGGTATAGCCGCTGCGGGACATGAAGGCATTGGCTCGACCGGCGCCGTCAAAATGCGAAGCCACGGTCAACGGCAATTCCGGCGCGGTGCCGGTCACGAAGACGATCGCAAGCAGCAGCAGTGCGATGAATATCAACCAAGTTACCCGATGCGAATTCCGTGGAGCCGTCGGGGGCATCACGGCGCGCGCCAAAGCACCGGGAAAAGCGGATGATCCATGGGCGCGCCCGCCGGCAGTTCATCGCTCAAGCCCGGAAATTCAGGCGAAGTGCGCCAGCGGCGCGGCGCGTGCGTAATATCGTCGCCCAAAAACCGCACGGAAAACACGCGGCGGCGATTCGGGCCCATGACACCCGGCGCTGCGTGCAAGGTGAGCATGTGAAAGCACACGGCATCACCCGGCTGAAGCTCCCAGCCGAGGATGGAAAAGTTGTGGCGAGCGGCTTCAATATTCGGTAGATCGGCCAGCGTACCTTCGGGAAACCACTTGGCTTGCGCGTCCATGAACGAGCGCGGCATCAGCCATGGCCCCAGATGCGATCCGGCCACGAATTCCAATGTCGATTCGCGATTCACCGGATCGGCGGGAATCCAGAAGCTGACGTTCTGGCGCCCCTCGACGTTGTAGTAGGGCTGATCCTGGTGCCAGGGTGTTGGTTGCCGGGTTCCGGGCTCCTTCGTCAGCATGTGATCGTGGTAGAGCCGGGCGTAGGAGCTTCGCATCAACCGGCCCGCAGCCGCAGCGACCCTCGATTCGAAAATGAAGCGCCGGTAGTGCTCATTCACCTGCCAATTGCAAAAATCCTCGACAAAGTGCCCCGGATCATCGGCGCCGCTGGCCACCTTGGCGCGTGGGCTCAAATGCGCAAGATTCTCGTCGATGCCGGCGCGCATCACGGCCACCTCTTCGGGCCGGAACAAGCCGCGGATGCGCACGGCTCCGTCGCGCTGAAACCGGTCGACGGTTGCGTCGTCAATCATGGGCGAGTGCGCCTAGGATGTCTTCCAACAGTGCCGCTCCTCGGTATGCGAAACCCGTGTAGACCTGTATCAAGTTCGCACCCGCCCGCAGCGTAGCCAATGCAAGGTCGGAGTTTACGATACCGCCGACGCCGACGATGGGAAAGCTCTTGCCCAACTCGGCGCGCAATTGCGCTATGACCTTCACCGACAAGGGATGCAACGGTTCACCGCTCAGGCCTCCCGATTGCCGGGCGAGGGATGCGTTGCCGAGCACACTGTGGTCGGTCGAGGTGTTGGTGGCGATCACGCCGTCGGCCTCAAGCGAACGCAATTCCACCGCCAGCGCGGAGATTTCTTCGGCAGTCAGATCGGGGGCAATTTTGACCAGCAGCGGTACCCGCTTGCCATAGCGCCGCTGCAGCACGGCGCGCTCTTCCAGCAGCGCGCCGAGAATTCTTTGCAGGCCGTCGGGCGCCTGCAGTTCGCGCAACCGCGCCGTGTTCGGCGAGGAGACGTTCACGGCGACGTAGTCGGCGTACACATAGATTTTGCGCAGGCAGGTCAGGTAGTCGTCATGAGCGTTCTCCAGCGGCGTATCGAAGTTCTTTCCGATACTGATGCCGCGGACCCCCTGGTAGCGGCTGCGCGAGATGCGCTCGACCAGGTGATCGACGCCCTTGTTGTTGAATCCCATGCGGTTGATGAGGGCGCGGCGATCCGCAATCCGGAACATCCGCGGGCGAGGATTGCCCGGTTGCGGACGCGGCGTCACGGTGCCGAGCTCGACATGCGCGAACCCCATCGCTCCCAACGCATCCAAGAAATCTCCGTTCTTGTCGAAGCCGGCCGCAAGACCGAGCGGATGTGCAAACGTGCAACCAAAACAGCGCACCGACAACTGCGGCGGGACATCGAAGGCGGGCCAGAAGGACTTCAGCCACTGCAGCCCGGCCAGGCCCAGGTCATGGGCCGCTTCCGGATCCATGCGCAAGAGAATGGGCAGCGATGCGCGCGCAATGGCCGGTATCGCGCCGCGCTTCATGTCATCGCGGGCGGCAACACGCCCGGCAACGCGGCAACTACATGCGCGAGGGCCTTCCCCAACGACTGATGCTGATCGGCGTCGAGATGAATTCCATCCACCGCACTGGCGCTGGTCACGCTGCCGGCATCGAAAAAATGGCAGCCGAGTTCTGCCGCGACTGCGCGGTAGGCGTCACTCAATCCGGCGGACTTCTCGGCGGCGCCGGTGAATTTGGCGGCGATCGGCCCGCGCGGCACGAGGATTTGTGGCGGCACGATGACCAGAATCGGCGGGACCGGCATGCCCGGTTCGATGGGCGCTTGGCGGATGGCGCCGATCAGAGCCGCGATGCCTTGCGCCGCATGTGAGGCGTTGTGCGGATGCATCGATTGGAAGTCGTTGGTGCCGAGCATGAGCATGACCAGATCCAAGGGCGAATTGATCTCGATTCTCTGGGCCAGGCCCGTGAGGCCGTTGCGTCCCGGCTTGAACGGATCCTCCCAGACGGTCCGGCGGCCATTCAGGCAGTCTTCGATCACCCGTACCGATTGCCCTTGCGCATGGAGTGCAATTTCCATCACTCCGGGCCAGCGCGCCTCGAAGGGCTGGCGTTTGCGCGTGCTGGGAACGATGCCCCAGGACAGTGAGTCGGAGTAGACGAGAATTTGCCGCACGGGGGCAACTCCCAATCTATTTGTGTCCCGCCGGCGGCGCCGGCGAGTAGTGCACCTGGACTAGTTTCCAGTTGCCGCCAGCTTTGAACCACACATCGGTTTCCTGGAAAACCTCATCGGTCACCTTTTTGTCCGCTTCGAGCGTCTTCACGCGCAGCACGTAGCTGACAACCGCCGCGTCGCCTTGCGGGCCGAACTTCACATGATAGTCGGACAATGTTGCCGCCTGCAGCTGAGCGCCGCCCTGGATGTAGGCAGTCCACATCTTCCTGTAGCTCGGAACGTCGGTTCGGCCCTCGGGAAACCACAGGATCGCGTCCGCCGCGTAGTAGCCGAAGTACTTGTCCAAATCGTTGGCGGCATAGGCAGCGTTGAAATCCTTCTCGAGCTGATCGATCTCTGCCTTGGAATCCGCTCGCGCGAACGTCGACAGAGCGGCGAGGAGCAAGGCGCAGAAACATAGCCAGGCAGTTTTCATGGGATCCCCTGTCATTGCCGGCGACTTGCGGCTCCGCGCTAAAATACCCGAGAATGCAATAATTACAAGGTCGTGGGTGCTTCAGCACGGGCACCTCTACTGGTCGCGCGGGGTCAAGCGGCAAATACGCCGGCTCTCAATCGCGCTTTCGCAGCTTTGTAACACAAAGATCGTACGGTATGCCCCAACGCCGGCGAGCACGCGTGCTCGCACAGCGGCGTCCATTCCATGAACACTGGGGGTACCTATGTATCGCAAACTATGGGGCGCTGTCTGCGGCGCCTGCCTCGCGGCGGCACTGCCGGCCTACGCCGATTCGGACGACGGCCTGCTGGGCTCGCATCATCAAATCAAGCACGTCCTGCTGATCAGCGTCGACGGGCTGCACGCACTCGACCTGTCCAACTACGTAGCCTCGCATCCGGATTCAAATCTGGCCGAGTTGAGCCGTCACGGCGTGACCTACACCAACAACTCGACTTCCTCGCCATCGGATTCGTTTCCCGGACTGGCCTCATTGGTCACGGGCGGTTCTCCGGTGACCACCGGGTTGTGGTACGACGACACCTATAATCGGGCGTTGTCGCCACCGGCTCAGACCGACGGGTTGGGTAATCCTGGCGGGAGTTGCCCGGGAAAGATCGGCACCAATGTGGCTTTGGACGAGGCGGTGGATATCGATCTGACGCGTCTTGACGCCGGCGGCGGCCTGAATCCGAAGTTTCTGGTCCGAGATCCGCAAAAGGGCTGCAGAACCATCCTGCCCCACGAGTACCTGCGGGTAAACACGATATTCGAGGTGGTGAGAGCGGCGGGCGGCCGCACGGCTTGGACCGACAAGCACCCCTCATACGAGTGGACCAACGGACCCAGCGGCAAGGGCGTCGACGATTTTTACGGCCCGGAGATCAACTCCATCCCGGTGCCCCTGCCCCAATTTTCCGGGTGCGCGCCGGTGCCATTTGCGGATCCGGCGCCGGACGACGGCTGGACCAATAGCTTCGACGACATCAAGTGCTACGACCGGCTCCACGTTCAAGCCGTGCTCAATCAGATCGACGGCTACAACCACGATCGAACGGCCAAAGTCGGCGTGCCCATGCTGTTCGGCACGAACTTCCAGGCAGTGAGCGTCGGCGAGAAGCTGGCCGTCGATCCGGTCACCGGACTGAAGGGCGGCTATACGGATGTGCTGGGAACGCCGGGTCAGGCCCTCGCAGGCGAACTGGATTTCATCGACCAATCCATGGGGCGCTTTGTTCAAGAGCTGAAGGCTCAACGACTGTACGAGTCGACCCTGATCATCATCAGCGCGAAGCATGGCCAATCGCCGATCGACGTGACGCGGCGGCACGGTATCGGCGGCGGTCAGCCGGCGGCCACCATCGGCACCGCGGATGCATTCGACATCTCGGATGACGGCTCGCTCATCTGGCTCACGGACCCGTCTCTCACCCCGGGCGTCGTCGCAACGCTGTCCATGCCCGCCAACCAACAGGCCCTTGGCATTCAAGAAATCTTTGCCGGCCAGTCCCTGCGCAATAAGTTCAACAATCCCGGTGCGGATCCACGCACCCCGGACATCATTCTCAAGGTCAATACCGGCGTCATTTTCACAGGTGGATCGAAACTGTCGGAGCACGGCGGCTTCAACGAGGACGATGTACATACGGCGTTGCTGCTGTCGGCGGAGGGAATGGATCGGGCCGTCGTGAAAACCACGGTCAGCAACCAACAGGTCGCCCCCACCATCCTGCAGGCCCTCGGCCTCGATCCCAACGAACTGGAGTCGGTTCGCAAGGAGCAGATCCATGTGTTGCCGTTTCTATTCCACGGCAAGGCCGATAACGGCGTGACCCGCTTCTGAGTCGCATTTGCGTCAATCGCAAGCCGGTCCGCCCGCCCTCACGGGCGGACCGGCAGTCGCGCCTCAGATGTACGACCGGGCCGCGAGCGTGCCCAGGTAAAAGCATAACTCCGTCCCCAGCCGGGTCATGTCGAGTTCCGCGGCGCCGATCGCGAGGCGACGCCGCCTGATGTAGGCGGCAAATACGATTCGGCCCCCTATGGCGCAGGCCAATCCGATGAGACCCGGCATGCCGATGAACGCCGCCGGCGCAAAACCAATCGCGAGAGCAATGCCAAGATCCAGATGGGACGCGGGTTTCATCGACACCGCCAGAGCGCTGCTCGAGGCGTGCCCCGCGATCAGAATCAACCCCAATGCGAGGTTTGCCGGCAACGGGAAGGGTAGGTTGGCTGCCGATAGCGCCATCAGCACATTGAACTTGATGAACAGCACAAACACGATGACCAGCGTCCCCTGCGCCGGGGTCTGGTCCGCGCGGCCGGCCCATGGCAAGGCGCCGCCGAGCAATGCGCCGCTGAGCAAGGCGGTGGCGAGCATCGCCATGATGACCGCGACGCTGGCCGGCCAGATTTGCGCTCCGGTCCAGTAGATGCCGCCGCCCACGGCACCCACGGCCGCGCCCAGCAGAGGCAGGAGACGCGGCGCCGCAAGCCGGTGGCGCCACATGGTGTTCATGCGCGCTTGCGGATGGCCGGCGGCGCCAACGTCGATCGCAGGTAGTGTCCTGTATACGACGCCTTGTTCGCGGCCACTTGTTCCGGCGTCCCGACTGCGATGACCCGACCTCCGCCGTCCCCTCCCTCGGGCCCGAGATCCACCACCCAATCCGCCGTCTTGATCACATCGAGATTATGTTCGATGACGATGATCGTGTTGCCCTCGTCCCGCAGACGCTGCAGCACCAGCAGCAACTGTGCGATGTCCGCGAAGTGCAGGCCGGTGGTCGGCTCATCGAGGATGTACAGGGTGCGTCCCGTGGCCCGCTTGGAGAGCTCCTTGGCCAGCTTGACGCGCTGCGCCTCGCCGCCCGACAAGGTGGTGGCACTTTGGCCCAGGCGAACATAGGACAGGCCCACGTCGAGCAATGTTTGTAGTTTCGGCTGCACCGTGGGCACGGCCGAGAAAAACGGCAGCGCGTCCTCGACGGTGAGGTCGAGGACTTCCTGAATGTTCTTGCCCTTGAAGCGGATTTCCAAGGTTTCCCGGTTGTAGCGCTTGCCCTTGCAAACGTCACAGGGGACGTAGACGTCCGCCAGAAAATGCATTTCCACCTTGATCACACCGTCGCCCTGACAGGCCTCGCAGCGTCCGCCCTTGACGTTGAAGCTGAACCGGCCTGCTTCGTAGCCGCGCGCGCGCGATTCCGGGACGGCCGCGAACAGCTCACGGATCGGCGCGAACAAGCCGGTGTATGTGGCCGGGTTGGACCGCGGCGTGCGCCCGATCGGACTTTGATCGATCTCGATCACCCGGTCGATGAAATCCAGGCCCTCGATGCGATCAAAGTGGGCGGTGCCGGCCGAGGCATGATTGAGCTGAGTTGCCACCGCGCGAAACAACGTGTCGTTGATGAGCGTCGATTTGCCGGATCCCGACACCCCGGTCACGCAGGTCATCAGCCCCAACGGAAATTCGGCGGTGACTTTTTTCAGATTGTTGGCGGTCGCGCCGATGACGCGCAGCATCCGCTTCGGATCGGGGGCGCGCCGCTGCGCCGGAATTTCAATGCGGCGCCGGCCGCTCAGATACTGCCCGGTGATGGAATCGGGATGGGCCGCGACCTCCGCCGCCGTGCCCTGTGCCACCACCTGTCCGCCGTGCACACCCGCACCGGGGCCCAAATCCACGACGTGATCTGCCTGCCGGATCGCGTCCTCGTCATGTTCGACCACGATGACGGTATTGCCGAGGTCGCGCAAATTCACCAGCGTGTCGAGCAGGCGTTGGTTGTCGCGCTGATGCAGGCCAATGGAGGGCTCGTCGAGAATGTACATGACGCCGACCAAGCCGGAGCCGATCTGACTGGCGAGGCGGATTCGCTGCGCCTCGCCGCCCGAGAGAGTATCGGCGCTGCGGTTCAACGTGAGATAGCCGAGGCCGACATTGCCGAGGAATCCGAGCCGATCGGCGATTTCCTTGACGATTTTGACCGCGATTTCGCCGCGCCAGCCCGGCAGTCTGAGACTGCCGAAGAACTGCAGCGCGCGATCCACCGACAGAGAAGATATTTCGGGAACGCTCTTGCCGTCGACGAAGACGTTTCTCGCGGCCCGATTCAGCCGGGTTCCCCCGCAGTCGGGGCATGGGCGCGAGGAGCGATACTTGGCCAATTCCTCGCGCACCGTCGCCGATTCGGTTTCCTTGTAGCGGCGTTCGAGGTTTCTGACGATGCCCTCGAACGTGTGCCTGCGCGAGATCGTGCCCCCCTTGCCGTCGAGGTACTTGAACTCGATCTGTTCGTTGTCGCTGCCAAACAGGACCAGATCCTTGATTCTTTGCGGCAGGCTTTCGAAAGGCGCCTCGATGTCGAACTTCGTGTGCCGTGCCAATGATTGAATCAGCTGAAAGTAGTAGGCATTGCGCCGGTCCCAACCGCGCACGGCGCCGCCCGCCAGCGACAAATGCGGATTGGCGACGATTTTCTCGGGATCAAAGTAATCCTGCGTGCCGAGGCCGTCGCACGCCGGGCAGGCACCGATGGGACTGTTGAAGGAGAACAGGCGCGGTTCCAGTTCGCTCAGGGAATAGTTGCAGATCGGGCAGGCGAACTTGTCGGAAAATACCAGTTCGGCGCGCTCCGGATCATCCATGTAGGCGACCCGCGCCACGCCCTGGCCGAGCCGCAAGGCAGTCTCGAAGGATTCGGCCAGCCGCTGGCCAAGATCGGGACGCACCTTGAAGCGATCGACAATCGCTTCGACGGTGTGTTTGCGGCGCACGTCCAGTTTGGGTGCCTGATCCAGTTCCATCACCTTGCCGTCGATGCGTGCGCGCACGAAACCGCCCGCCTGCAACTCTTCGAGAAGCTCGGCGTGTTCGCCCTTGCGCTCGGCAATGGCGGGTGCGAGCAGCATCAAGGCGGTGCCTTCCGGATGCTGCAGGACGGCGTCGACCATCTGGCTCACGGTCTGGGCGGCGAGGTCGATATGATGATCCGGGCAGCGCGGCGTGCCGGCGCGGGCGTACAACAGCCGCAGATAGTCGTAGATTTCCGTGACCGTGCCGACTGTGGATCGCGGATTGTGGGAGGTCGACTTCTGCTCGATCGAGATCGCGGGCGACAGGCCTTCGATGGTGTCGATGTCCGGCTTCTCCATCATGGACAGGAACTGCCGGGCATAGGTCGACAGCGATTCGACGTAACGCCGTTGACCCTCGGCGTAAATGGTATCGAAGGCGAGCGAAGACTTGCCGGATCCCGATAGACCGGTAAATACGATCAATCGATCGCGCGGCAGGTCGAGATCGATATTCTTCAGGTTGTGCGTCCGGGCGCCCCGGATTCGGATATTTTGCATGTAACCGACTACTATACCCGTCGCGTCAAGTGCGGGTGAACACGCCCCCCTTGGCCGGCGGGCCCGGGCAGGGGCGGGCCGCCCGGCCATGAATTTCTGCAAATGCGCAGCGCCCAAGCCAGGTATTGGGGCAGCCCCCTGCGTGTACAATGGCGGCCTTCCAACTGTTCTTTTAGGGGTATGACATGGCGCGCGGCGTAAACAAGGTCATTTTGGTGGGCAATCTCGGCGCCGACCCGGAAACGCGCTCCATGCCGAGCGGCATGACGGTCACGAACATCCGGATTGCCACCAGCGAGTCGTGGAAGGACAAGGCATCCGGAGCGCAACAGGAGCGCACCGAATGGCATAACATCGCCCTGTTCGGCCGCTTGGGCGAAATAGCAGCGGAATACCTGCGCAAGGGTTCTCAGGTGTTTGTCGAAGGAAAATTGCGCACCCGAAAGTGGCAGGATAAGCAGGGGAATGACCGGTTCACCACGGAGATCATTGCCGACAATATGCAAATGCTGGGTGGTCGAGCGGGTGGAGGAGGCGGTGGGGGAGGCGGTGGAGCGGCGGGCGGCGCCGATCGCAGCACCGGCGGCAGTGCGCCGCCCCGCGACGAATACGATCAGTCGTCGGCGCCCGCACCGGCCGGGGGCAAAGAGGACTTCGACGACGATATCCCGTTCTAGGGGGCGCGCTTGCGGACACAAACCTCGGAGTATCAGGGCGTGAGAACCACGCTGGGCACCTGGGTGAAGGCGATTTGCCGTGCCCTGGATGCCGCCGGATGCGACAGCGCGGCGCTGCTGACTGAAGCGGGCTTCGATATAAAGTCTCTCGACGGACCCACTGTCCGCTGCCCGCTGACGCAGACAGCGCGCCTTTGGCGGATTGCGGTATCGGCAACCGGCGACCCGGCTTTCGGGATCAAGGTTGCAAGCCACATCAAACAGACGACCTTCCATGCGCTCGGTTACGGCTTGTCCGCGAGTTCAACGCTCAAGGAAGCCTTCGAACGAGTGCAGCGCTACTGCCATGTGGCGAGCGACGCCATCGAATATGAATTCTCGCGGAGCAACCGGGAGTATCACTTCGTGATCGAACCGGCCGACGAGGTGGCCGACGAATCGGTCGACGCCCTGGTCGCCGCGTATCTGCGGATGTGCCGCTCGTTGATCGGACATGACTATTCACCTTTGCGCATCGAATTTCGCCGGATGCCGCCTGCCCGGGTCGAGGACTTTCAGCGGTTGCTGCGTGCACCCCTGCAATTTGGCGCCGCTCGGACTCGATTGGTTTTTGATGCCGAGGCGATCGAGCGTCCGCTGGACGGCGGCAATCCGGAATTGGCCCGGCACCATGATGCGATCGCGCTTCAATACCTGTCCCGGATCGAGCGCGACAATATTCAAGCGCGGGTTCGCGAAGTCCTGACGCGGCGCCTTGCTGACGGCGAGCCGTCCCAGGAAGATGTCGCGGAGCTTCTCCATATGAGCGCCCGCACTTTGCAGCGGAAATTGGGCGAGGGTGGCGCCACCTACAAGGAGATTCTCGACGAAACCCGCCGCGTGCTGGCCCTGGCCTACCTGAGCGCGCCTCGGCACACGGTCAGCGACGTGACCTATCTGCTGGGATTCTCCGCCGGTAGTTCCTTTACCCGCGCATTCCGCCGATGGACGGGTCAATCGCCGTCCGATTGGCGCGCCGCCATCGGCACTACCTAGGAGCCTCAGACAGGCTCCTGGGAATTGGTGCCCAGGGAGGTTTCCAATTGGTTGGCAAGGGCGATGAGCCGCGGCCGCACCTTCTCCAGCAAGAACTCCTTCGACACCATATAGGCCGGCGCGCCGCAATTGATTGCCATGGGCGGCAGGCCGCCGCCGGGCCGCACGGGCAGGGCGATCGCATTGACATCCTTCTGCCAATCGCCGAAGGAACAACACACCCCGAGCTCGCGGATGTCGCGCAGCGCCCTGGCCACGCCGCGCTGCAAATCCGGCCACCGGTTTGGGTCGGCTAGTTCGCGTACCCTGTCCATGATGTCGTTGCGTGCGGCCTCCGGCACCGCCGTCAGATAGGCGCGGCCCATCGCCGAGGTGGCAATCTGAATCCGCGCGCCGCTGTCCAGACTCAAGGTCACTGCCGCCGAACCGCGAACCGCATCGATGTAAATCATGGAGAGTCGGTCGCGGCTGCCGAGGCTCACCATGCATTGCCCAAATTCAGCCAGTTCCTGCATCAACGGATGCGCGAGTTTGCGGATGTCCAGCCGCGACAGCATGGCGCTGCCGAGGCTGAGTGTGGCAGTGCCGAGGCTGTACTTGGCGCTGTCCTCGACGTAGACCAGATAGCCGAGCTTGGTGAGGGTATGCGTCAGTCTCGAAATGGTCGACTTGGCCAGGCCGCAGCGTTTGCTGAGTTCCTGATTGCCAAGCACCCGGTCGCCGTGGCGAAAGCAGGCCAGCACCTCGAGTCCGCGTGCCAGCGCCGTCACGAAGTGCCGGTCTGCTTTGACACTCGAGGCGCGCGGCGATGTTTTCAGCCGCTTGGCGGCTGGCTGCTTATGCGGGTTTTTCATTGACAAGCTCCGACACGCGTACTCATAATTTTGCACGAATTCGGAACTTAATTCTGTACTGCAGAACACGAGAAGTCGACCATCATGATTCCCGGCGGCGGCCATGCGCCTTGAGTTCAGCGACGAAGAACTGGCGTTCCGCGAAGAGGTGCGCAGCTTCCTGCGCCAACAGCTGTCGCCGAGCATCAGCGAAAAGGTGCTCAACGGCTATGAATTAGGCCGGGAGGACCATCTGCAGTGGCAGCGCCGGCTGCACGATCGCGGCTGGGGAGGCATGAGCTGGCCGGTGGAATTCGGCGGCGCGGGCTGGAATTCGGTGCAGCAATACATTTTTGAGGAGGAGTCGGCGCTGGCCGGCGCGCCACGCCTGATCCCTTTCGGCATCAAGATGGTTGCGCCGGTCATCATGACTTTCGGCAGCGCCGCCCAGCAGCAGAGATACCTGCCGAAGATCAGCGCGGGCGAGGAGTGGTGGTGTCAGGGTTACTCGGAGCCCGGCGCCGGCTCGGACCTGGCGTCGTTGAAAACGCGAGCCGTGCGCGACGGCGATGCCTACATCGTCAACGGCCAGAAGACCTGGAATACGCTCGGCCAATATGCCGATTGGATTTTTTGCCTGGTGCGCACCGATCCCAACGCCAAGCAACAGTCCGGCATCACCTTCCTGCTGATCGACATGAAGAGTCCGGGCATCACGGTCCGCCCCATCATGCTGCTCGACGGCGGACACGAGGTCAACGAAATCTGGTTTGAGAATGTGCGCGTGCCGGTCGAAAACCGTGTCGGGGAGGAGAACCGCGGCTGGACGTACGCGAAGTTTCTGCTGGGCCATGAGCGCACCAATATCGCCGGCATCGGCGGTGCCAAGCGCGAACTCGCGCGGCTCAAGAACATCGCAGCGGCAGAGCGGCGGCACGGCCGTCCGCTGCTTCAAGATCCGTTGTTTGCGGCGCAAATCGCCCAGGTCGAAGTCGACCTCTGGGCGATTTGCGCCGCAAACAACGGATC
>DATLVV010000336.1:0-13475 GCA_035577165.1 Steroidobacteraceae bacterium
CGACCCCCAGTGCGCGGTCATTGGCCGTCGCCCAATCGATGGCGGCGCGGACGTTGTCGAGTTCGGGTTCATAGCGGTGTAGCCAGATAGCCTCGTCGAGCGACCAGTATTCTTGATACGCGACATCCAACAGGTTCAGCATCGTGGCGGCCATGCGTTCCTGCGCGGCCTGCAGCTCGTTGGCGGCCGCCAGTCTGCCAACCGCGAAATATCGGGCGGTCTCGACCAGTGCGTAGCGCGGCGGATCCATCGGAAGTGCCGTCACCAACGAGCGGTCGACCAGACGCCCGATCAAGTCGATTGCCTCGGCAGTATCGATGGTCTCATCTGCGGCGCAGCGCGCAGCGGCATGCAGCGAAAAACTTCCGGCAAATGTGCCCAAGCGGTTGAAGACTTTCTGTTCTGCAGGCGCGAGCAGGCCGTAGCTCCACTCAAACGCAGCGATCAGCGCGCCATGCCGCGGATCCGGAGAGCGCCCCGGAAGCCTTAGTAGTCGGAACCGATCGTCGAGCCGCTCAAGCAAAGCGCCTATGCCCAGCGCCGGAACGCGTGCAGCTGCGAGCTCGAGTGCCAGCGGATTTCCATCCAGCCGCCGGCAGATCTCGGCGACAATCGGCGCGTTGGCGCTCGATAGTTCGAATCGCCGGTCGGCCGCAGCGGCCCTTTCGATAAATAACTTCACCGCCGCAAATCGTCCGGCATCCTGTTGCGGTGTGCCGCGATCCGGGACCGGCAGCGCCGACAGACGATAGACGGTTTCGCCGGGAACGCCCAACGGTACTTGGCTCGTGACCAGCGCCCGCACGCCCTGGGTGTGCACTACAAGCTCGGCCAGGGGAGTCGCGAGCGCGTCGCCGAATTGTTCCGCGGCGTCCAGTATCAGCAACATCGGCATCTGCTCCAATGCCTGACGCAGGGCCAAGAACCCATCGACTCCGTCCGGGAGAGAAATCCCGAGCGCAAGCGCGATTGCCGAGGGTATATGTCGCGCCTCGGTGAGCGGCTGCAGCGGCACCCACGCGACGCCAGCTCCGGATTTTTCCGATTCAAGCGCAAGTATTTCTTGAGCGACGCGCGTCTTCCCGACTCCGGCA
Organism: Steroidobacteraceae bacterium; assembly: GCA_035577165.1. Classification (GTDB taxonomy): domain Bacteria; phylum Pseudomonadota; class Gammaproteobacteria; order Steroidobacterales; family Steroidobacteraceae; genus Bog-1198. The sequence continues at coordinate 1,095 of DATLVV010000336.1, forward strand.
CCGCCGACGATCGTCACAAGAGGAGCCTGCGCGATGGCCTGTTGAATATCGCGCAAATCGGCTTCGCGGCCGATCAGCGGTCCGAGTCGATTCGGCCACGCGCGACGCGGCACCGACAGTCGAGGCGCTTCGGGGACCGCCGGCGGAGCTGCAATCGGTGCCGACGCTTGCTCGGCTATTGCGGGACTCGACACCGATAATTCGAGACGATACCCGAAGCCCGGAACGGTACGTATGGCACCGGCGCCGAGGATCCGTCTGAGGCTTGCGATCTGCGCCGGAAGATTGTTTTCATCGACCACGAGGCGGGGCCACACCCGCTCGAGGAGAGTGCTCTTGGTAACCAGTTTGCCTTGGTGCTCGACCAGCACGAGCAGCAAATCGAAGGCGCGAGCGCCCAGGTCAACGGGCTTCCCTGCAGCGCAGAGCATGCGTTCTGAGGGAAAGAGTTCAAAGCTCCCGATGAGTATCACATCCATTGCGCCATAGCTTCTCATCGTTCAGAAGTTAAACACAAGTATTAGAAATAAAACACAAGTAATTGATATATAAGCTATTTATTTATCAAGAAAGTCCTTGGATATTTTTTTTAGAATAATTTCACCGACGATTCAAGACGCGGCCGACATCGTGCGCGACACTGTCTATCGTCAAGCAAACAACCAAGCAACTGAACGGCCAAGGGGAAAGAGCATGCCAAAATTCGTCATCGAACGGGATATTTCCGGCGCGGGCAAGATGAGCCCCGCCGACCTCAAAGCGATCTCACTCAAGTCGTGCGGAGTGCTGAGCAGCATGGGACCCAGCGTGCAGTGGGTTCACAGCTACGTAACCGCCGACAAGATCTATTGCATCTATCACGCCGCGGACGAATCGTTGGTGAGGCGGCACGCCGAACTCGGGGGGTTTCCGGCCAACAAGATTTCCCGTGTGACGACCATCATCGACCCCGCGACCGCCGAATAGGCGGGTGCGAATATTTTTTGACCTTGAACAACAAACATATGGAGATGACAAGACAATGAAAGCCTTATTCGTATTGATTCCCGCTCTGTTTCTCAGCCAAGCCTTTGCGGCGGATGTTCCCTCGAAGGCGGCGCCCGATGCCAACAAGACCACCGTCCACCGCTATCTCATTGAACGCACGTTTCCGGCCGGCGCACTCGAAGGGCTGAATGCCGAAGGCAAGGCCAAGATCAACGCGACCAATGCCAAGTACGGCGTGCGCTGGGTAACGTCCTATGCCAACGCCAGCAAGACCAAAACCTATTGCATCTACGAAGGTCCCAGTGAGACTGCCATCCGTCAAGCTGCCAGCGCCAACAGCATCCCGGTGGACACGATCGCCGAGGTTCCCGTGACGCTCTCGCCGAACTAACGCTCTCGCCGAATTTACGCTGTCGCCTGACTCTCGCTGCCGCACCGGGGTAAATCCTCGGTGCGGTAGCGGAACCGCGTCACGAGTTCCTGCCTCGGGATGGAATTGAGCGACACCAAGGAATAAGCTGACTCACGCCCAAGTTGCTCATCGCAGGAGCCGCATGAATCGCTTCATTACCGATGATGTCGCAAGACGGCGACTATTTCTCCTCGGGCTCTTGATTGCAGCGGGCGCCGCCCAGGCCAAAGAGAAGGCCATGGTGGTCCCGGGTTGCGCCCAACAGAGCCCGCAGCAATGCGTCACGGCGGCACTTGAGGCGATGGGAGGCCGTGAACGTCTGCAGCAAGTGTCGAGCGTGCGCATGCAGACTGTGGGCCATACCTTATTGATGGAACAGTCCTACCGTCAGGCGCCATTCATCACGTCCTATGAGCGCGGCCATATGACGCTGGATTTGGCCAATCAACGGCTGTTCGCGGAAACCAAGTTGACCTGGCCGGAGTCCGACCCCAATCAATCCGACTCCGACACCACATTGGTGGTCGGTCAGGATGGTGGCGTGTATCACACCAAATTCGGCGATTCTCCATGTTCGCTTGGCGATCTGGATGCGTCCAGACAGGCGTTGGCTCTGGGTCCGGCGCGTATTTTGCTGACCGCCGCCGCCGCCGCCGATTTGCATTACGAAGCGCCGCAAGTACTGCGTTCGACCCCGCATGCGGTAATCGCCTTCAATTGGCGGCATATTCCGGTCCGGGTGCTGCTCAATCCATACAACCACCTGCCCGATGCCGTCGAGACGACGCAGGTGTTTCACGATTTCTGGTACTTCTGGGGCGACGTGCGGCAGAGGATATATTTCGACAACTGGAAGCTGGTCGCGGGGATCACATTTCCCTCCACCTTGGTCGAAGAACGCAACGGCGCCGCGTGGCGCTCGACGCAGGCGCTCGATGTGGAAATCAACGTGCCGCTGGATGACAAGGCCTTCGAGATGAATGCCGGTGCAGTGAAGCAAAGCGCGGCCTCTCCGGGCTGGAACCGGCCCTTCAGCGTCAAGCAGGCCACGACCCTCGCGCCCGGAATCGACTTGTTCGCGGGATCGTGGAACGCGACCATCGTGAAGGAACCCGACGGCATCATCATTCTCGAGGCGCCGATTTCCGCGCTGTACACGCAGGGCGTGCTCCGGGAGGCGCGCAAACACTACCCGGGCAGGCCGATCAATGCCGTGCTGTCGACGTCGGACTCCTGGCCGCATACCGGAGGAGTGCGGCAGGCCGTGGCACTGGGTCTCCCCGTGTACATTCTGGATCTGAACCGCGCGTTGCTCGACCGGATCGTGAGCGCGCCTCACACCCTGGAGCCCGATGCGCTCGAAAGATCGCCGAGCGGCAAAGAGCCGCACTGGAAAGTCGTCGCGAACAAGCAGGAGCTCGGCAGCGGCGCAAATCGAATGGAACTCTATCCCATTCGCGGGGCATCAACCGAACGGCAATACATGGTGTATTTTCCGGAGCGCAGGCTGCTTTACGCGAGCGACACGCTGGCATTGAACGATGACGGCACGCTCTATGACCCGCAACTGATGAATGAAGTCGCGCAAGCCGTGAAAAGAGAAAACCTCATCGTCGATACGGTCTTCGCCATGCACCAGGGTCCCATGTCGTGGGAGCAGGTGATCGCCTTGATCGAGAAATCGCAGCACTCCTGAAACATTCGGCCGAGCGTCACGCGGGCTTGGCCGCCTTCAGGTGTCCGGGGCGCAGTTCGCCGCGCTTCAGAACCACGATCAGTTGACGCCAGTTGTCAATGAAATGCCGTGCCCGCTGCGGTCCGATGCGGCGCACGATTATCGCGTTGAGGTCTCCCTCCATGGCTTCGAGTTCGCGCTGCGCCAGCGTGAGATACCAATCATGCCGGTCGCGGATCTCGACGTCTTCGAAGCCGGCGGTGCGCAAGCCTGCCGCGCTCTCGGCGAGAGTCGCCATGTTGTAGGCGATGCCCTCGAGGCGGAAGAATTCGAGCATTTCCGCCGAATATTCGGCACTGCCGCCGCGCAACCAATCGCTGGCGACGAATCGCCCGCCCGGACGCAGCACCCGCAGAACCTCCGCAAAGATGGCCGGCTTGTCCGGAATCTGCACCAGGGAGTCCTTGGAAAAAACCACGTCAAACTCGCCGTCGGCGAACGGCAGCGGGCCGGCCGCGACCTGCACCCCGCGAATGCGGTCGGTCAGCCGCGCACGCGCGATGCGTGCACGCATGGTCTCGAGCAGCGATGGGTCGACGTCAATGCCAACCACCGTGGCCGCACCATATACTGCGACGAGCAGCTCGTCGATGGCACCCAGACCGCAGCCAATGTCGAGTACCGAGCAACCGGTGATGTCGCTGCCCTCGAGGAGGCGCGCGACTTCCGCGGCTCCGCCCGGTGACAGAAATCCATCGCCCCAGATGATTTGCAGCAGCGCCTGCATGCCGTCGTCGTACTCACCGGGCTCGCTGGGCCGGCCAATTGTTGGCGAGTCAAGCGGATTCATTGTGCATTGAGCTCGGTGAGCAGCGCTGTCGCGCCGTACACTTTGCCGAGCGCTTCGCGGATGATCGCCGGATGTACGGCAATCGCCCGATTGTTGGCCGCATCGAACCAATAGTGCCCGGCAATCGAGTGGATATTACCGTCGAACATCAGGCCGACGATCCTACCGGAGGCGTCGATCAATGGGCTGCCGGAATTACCGCCCACGATATCGTTGGTCGTGGAGATGCAGAACGGGGTGCGCATGTCGAGTTGCGCCCGAACCTTCATCCAACTATCGGGAATCCTGAATGGAGAAGCACCGGTCGCGCGTTCGAATGCCCGGCCCAGATAGGTGAATGGCTGCACGGCCGTGCCTTGCTCGAGCCAACCCTGCACCGTACCGTAGTTGAGACGCAGCGTGAAAGTCGCGTCCGGGTACACATTCGTACCGTAGCTCTTGAATCGCGCTGCCGCGATTCGCAACGCGGCGGCTGCGATGGGCGCTTCCACTTCATCCTCGTATTGCTTGCGGACCGCACGGGCATTGACGTCGATTGCCCTCGCCAGCTCGATCATCGGATCGAGCGATGCATCCACGGCCGCCTTGCCGCCAAGCCACAAGTGCTTGCGCACGTCCGCATCGTCGAGCTTGGTTTCGGCAATCAGCCGCGTTGCCAGCGCCTGCGGAGATTCCTTGGCAAGCAGTTTGCGCACCACCGGATCGTCCGGGCCCAACCATTCGCGCATCCGTTCGAGCGAAAAAGACAGCGTCAAGACCTCGAGCTCCGGATAGACCGGAACCCGCGCAAACAGCTCGCGTTGCATCAGCGGCAGCGAAGCCTCGGTGAATTCGCGTAAACGATCGGTGTTGCGCTTGGTGCGTTCATCCGCGCCGCGCACCAGCAGGCGCGCGTCACGGAACAGGCCGCTGTTGAACCCGGCACCGATTTCCAGGAAGGTGTATTGCAGATACAACTCGCGCTCGCGCGCCGAGGCCGACTCAATCTCGCGCCAGGGATCGGAGCCGGTGAGTTGTGCGGCGGTCCGGAGCTTCAGTTCCGCTTCGGTCTTGTTGGTCAGCAAGGCAGGGTTGAGCAGGGCATCCAGCTCCTTGCGGCGTACCTTGATCGCATTCTGCAAGCTATTGAGAGGCGCCTGCACGATGCGTTCGTCCGCTGGATTTGTGGAGCCGAACTGAATGAACCGGCCGCGCAGCTCCGACGCCCGCATCAAGCTGACCGGCAGGGACAAATCGCGTTCGAATTCCAGCTGTGCGCGCGTTTGCAGGCGGGCGGTGGAACCGGGATGACCCGGGACGAACACCAGCTGATTGACGGCGGGTCCGTCGAAGTTGAATTGCAGGTAATTCGGCGTGACAGCCGGCTTATCGTTCTCGTAGGCCCGGAGAATCGAGAAATCGAGCGACCAGCGCGGATACTGAAAATTGTCCGGATCGCCGCCGAAGGAAGCGATGTCGGCCTCCGGCGCGAATACCAGCCGCAGGTCGTCGTAGCGTTTGTACTTGTAGAGAAAATATTGGCCCCCCTGATACAGCGTTACTACTTGACATCGCAGTTTGCCGGTACGCGACTTGGCGCTCTCCTGTTCACAGGATTGTTCGAGCGTGGTGAGCGTTCTTTTGCGAGCATTGTTTGCCGCTGTATCGCTCAATCCAGCGATGGCCTTGGAAACCGTATCTGTCACGTTCTCGCTGCCGACCAGCACGTCCGCGAGCTGGGCGGGACATCGCAGTTCCGCGCCTCGATCGGCCGCCGCGTAGCCGAGCTCCACCAGACTCTTGTCCTTGGAGGACAATTCCGCAAGACAGGATTCCACGCAGTGATGGTTGGTGAGAATCAGACCTTCCGGCGAGACGAACGAAGCAGTGCAGTTGCTGAGTCGAATGGTCGACAGCCGGACGTGGTCAAGCCAGGCGGGTGTTATGTCGGCCCCATAGAGCTGCTTCACCGGACTCGATGGAAAATTGTCGAAAGTCCACATCCCCTCGTCGGCGAAGGCGGGCAGCACCGCCATACAAGCCACTACCAAGAGCAATCCGCGCATGAAATCCTCGAATTCTTGTCTGCCCCCAGGCGGTACGCTGATTCTACTGTCTAGTCGACCGGTGGACGAAGGAAATGACGGTGCGTTGGCCGCCCGGCGGCTTGGGACGGTTCGTCCCTGGATTCGGCTACAATCCCGCGGAACCAACGCCATCGAGGCACCCAACACCTTTGAACTCCGACATCGGCGCTCCGCGCCCGCCACCGGTCCAGCATCGCGCATTCGCCTCATTTGCCAACCGCGATTATCGAATCCTCCTGCTTACCGCCACGGCGGCGATGATGGGCGACAACATCGAGCACGTCATCAGCTACTGGGTGATGTTTCAGAAATTCCATTCGCCGGCCCTGGGCGCCTTCGCGGTCGTCTCGCATTGGGTGCCGTATCTTCTTCTGGGCGCCTTCTCCGGCAGATTGGCGGATCGATTCGACATCCGCCGCCTCATTCAAATCGGCATGCTGCTGCTCAGTGGAGTTTCGATCGGCTGGGGCGTCATGTTCATGACCGATTCAGCCGCGGTGTGGAAGGCCATGGTGCTGCTGGTGATTCATGGTCTCGCCGGCGTGATATGGATACCGGCGGCGCAGGTGCTGATCCATCGAATCGTCAGCCTCGAACAATTGCCGAGCGGCGTGCGACTCTTTGCGACCGGTCGCTACCTGGGGTTTCTCGTCGGTCCTGTCGTCGGCGACGGCTTGCTGCAGGTATTCGGTGCCTATGGCGGTATTTTCATCAACGCGCTGATTTATGTGCCGCTCTTGATTTGGCTGCTGAGGGCGCCCTATGGATCGGCCAATTCGGGCGCCGCGGCGGCGCCGGCGGGTGTCAACGGCTTTGCCGATGTCTGGGCGACCATGCAGGTGGTCGCGAGGAGCCCGGTGCTGTCGTCGATGACAATATTGATCGGCGCCTCAGCGTTCTTCGTCGGCAATGCCTATCAGGCGCAAATGCCCGGATTCGCCGTGGATCTCGGCCACGCCAACGCGGATTTCTCATACGGCGTGCTGCTCGCCGCGGACGCCGCGGGCGGCCTGGCGGCCGGTTTGATCCTGGAGAGCCGCGGGTTGTTGCCGCCGCGGGTGCGCACGGCATTCATCCTGGCGATGATTTGGTGTTGTGCGCTGTTTGGATTCGCCCGCTCGAGCACCTACGTGGTGTCCATCAGCCTTTTGTTCGTTGCCGGATTTGTCGAGTTGGGCTTCAATGCCATGGCACAGTCGCTGGTGCAATTGAACGCGCCCGGCGAAATTCGTGGGCGCGTGCTCGGAGTATTTTCGATGTTTGCCATGGGACTGCGAACTTTTAGCGGACTCAGCGTCGGCTTGCTGGGCTCGTTGGTCGGCATTCACAATTCCCTAAGCTACAGCGCCGCTGCCTTGTTTCTCCTATACGCCGCGATTTTTGCGACGCGATACGCCAGCCGGCGCCGGCGCGTGGGAGCCTTTCCGTGAACTCGCCGCGCGATGTCGACTTCATGCGCCGTGCATTGCAATTGGCGGAGCAGGCAGCGCTGGCCGGCGAGGTGCCCGTCGGTGCCGTATTGGTCCTGGAGGAGGAGGTGATCGGGGAGGGGTGGAATCTTCCGATAGCGAGCCATGATCCCACCGCGCATGCTGAAATCGTGGCGCTGCGCGCGGCCGCGCAGCGGCTGCGCAACTATCGGCTCGAACGCACCACGCTGTACGCGACCCTCGAGCCGTGCGCCATGTGCATGGGCGCCGTATTTAACGCGCGGATTTCGCGGGTGGTGTTCGGCGCCTGGGATCAAAAGGCCGGCGCCTGCGGCAGCGTCATCGATTTACCACGCCAACCGAAGTTGGCGAATCGCATCGACGTGTTCGGCGGTGTGTGCAGCGATGAAAGTGCCGCGTTGCTGCGCAAGTTCTTTGCGGCGCGGCGCTAGTTCAGCGAAGCGGGGCCGGCTCCCCAGACCCATTCCAAGAGATCCCGATAGCCGCGCACGTTGTCCACATAGCGCACCGGTTCCCAGCCGCGCGCATAACCGTTCTCGGTTTGCGAGTACCAGTGCTCCTGTTCCAACAGCGGCAGGAATTCACGCACGTCCTGCCAGGAATCCGGGTCGCGGCCGGCCTTTTGCGCCAGCACGCGTGCGTCTTCCAAGTGTCCGTAACCGATGTTGTAGGCGGCAAGCGCAAACCAGGTTCGATCCGGTTCCGGCACGTGAGTCGGGATTTTTTCATAGACCTGGCGGAAATACCGGGCACCGCCGAAGATGCTCTGCCGCGGATCGGAAGGATTGGTGACTTTGGACTCGCTTGCGGTCTCGTGGGTCAACTGCATCAACCCTTTGGCACCCGATGCCGAGGTCGCGCTGGGATTCCACTTCGATTCTTGGTAACCGATGGCGGCCAACAAGCGCCAATCCTGACTGCTCTGTTCGGCCGCTTCCTCAAACCATTTCTTGTACAACGGCAGGCGGCTCTGGAGATGCCGCATGAAGCCGCGTGCGCCGACGAACTCCAGATCTTCCGATCGGCCGTAGTAGCGCTGCACGATTGCAGATAGCTCGCCGTCGCCGTTGAGGTGCGCGAAATAGCTGCCCAAGTCGCGCAGAAAACCTGGATCACGAGTGCTCGCGGCCCAAGCAAGCGATTGGCTGCCGGCGAAATCGAATGCGATGCGCAGCTCCGGATGCACATCGTGGGCCAGCGCGAATTCCGTGGAATCGGCAATGGTGTAATCGATGGTTCCGTCGGCCACCCCGTCGAGCAGCGCCTGGGTATCGGTGCTGGCGTTCTCCACCCACACGAGATCGGGCAGCAGATCGCGCGCCGCATACAGGGTTTTCGCGTGCGAACTCCCGGCGGCTATTTCCAGATCGCCGCTGCCGACTTCAGCCAGTGAACCCGGGCGCACTGCGCCGCGCCGATAGATCAAATGTTCGCGCACGCGCTGGTAGGCAGGCCCGAATTCGACGCCAGGCACGCTCTGCGACGGGATCTTCAATCCTGCCGCGGCCAGGTGCGCGTGGCCGGAGGTGAGCGCCGCATATATTTCAGCGTAGCTGCGCACCGGGGTAATCTTGAGCTTCACACCAAGTTCGTCCGCGAAGCGCCGCGCCAATTCATATTCCGGCCCCTCCGGCATGTCGTCCGGGCCGCGGTAGTACGCCAGGGGGCCATTGCGGGTGACGACGCGCAGCTCCCCGAGGGTCTTGATCTGGTCGATCAAACTCGGCAGCGGAGTGCAGGTGCCCAGCAGCGCGACGGCCGACATCGAAATGACGACTTTCGTCCAACGCTGCCAATTGATGTGGAAATTCGGTTTACGCACGGTCGTGAGCTTAGGGTTCCGTGAGGCTGGGCAGTTCTCTTGTTGAGGCAGGCCCGTTGCCGATAAGCTAGAATAATCTTTTATTTCTTTCTGTGGACTCTTGACAAATGCGTTTGTATCACCTCTGACTATCGCGTCACACTGCAGCAAATCTTAAGTTAATGCCGTAAAAACTTAAGTAAATGCAGCAGAATTTTAAGTTAACCGGAGAGGTACCGAAGTGGTCATAACGGCGCCGACTCGAAATCGGATGGTCGGGTAATTCCGGCACGTGGGTTCGAATCCCACCCTCTCCGCCACTTCTTTTGCGAATCGTTTCTGAGACTTGAATCACGCGGGCTTTGCCCTACTGCCTTCGCGACGCCATCAGCTCCCTCAGGCGGAGCACGTTGGCCCCGACGCCATTCGTACGCTCGATGTCGATTGGAATGCCGAGCTCGCGCCCCTTCTCGAAGGCGAGGCCCGCGCGCTCCAGCTCGAGAAGCGAGTACCCCGTCGCGCGAGCCGGCTGGGCCCGTCGACCGATCAGTTCAATCGGTCCCTCGGTCAACAGCGACATCGCGTGGTCCTTCCTGCTCTTCATGCTCTCAGCTCCTGCAGGGCCTCGGTCACCAGTTTCTGCACCAGTCCGATCTTGTATTCGTTCAGTTCGAGAGGCTTCGCACCCTGGGCGGCCGCCCGTGCGGCTTGATGGATCACCTCGTCGGTGAGCACGTTGCCCACCACGACCCGCTCGGCATCCCGGGCGCGATACGGCGTCGCCGCTACCGCGCCCAGCACGATGGCGCACCGGCTGGCGCGACGGCCGTCGCCTTGGCGGTCCAGGATCACGGCCACGCTGGCGAGCGCGAAATCGAAGGCATTGCGCATCGCGTACTTGATGAAGATCGAGGGGAAGCGCTGCTCGAGCGGCAGTGGTGAGACGCTCCCGCGCAGACCTCGGCCGGGCAGGTGGAACTCCTCGGGCGGCCGCGGCTCGCGGACGCGGAACTCCACGGCAGTTAGCAATTCGCCTTTGTCGAGCGAGTGCATGCGCATCAGGTTCTGGCTGGGTCGAACAAAAAGATCTTCGGCGGGTATCGTTCGCGGTCCGTGCAGCCCATGAACGTGAATGATGGCGTTGCCGGCAACGATCACCGGAGCCAAGTCCGATGGAGACACGACGTAGCAGCGATCGCCTTGAAAAATGGCGTGCTCGCGGTTGAAGCCATGGTCGGCATAACAGTGCATCCCCCCTTTGCGGTAGCAGTTCCACTCACCTCGATAGTAGGGACACCGGTTCTCCTGCAGGAGGTTCCCCCCGACCGTGCCGACATTCCGGATCTGCGGTGTGGCGACGCGTGAAGCCGCCATGGCGAGCGCCGGCAGGTAGCGGCGGACGCCCTCGTCCTCGGCCACTTCGCGCAGCGTCGTGAGCGCCCCCAGGGTGAAGCCCGGCTCCGGAGCCGTGAAGTTGGCGCGGATACCCTGGAGCGAGGAGATGCCCTTCAAGTCGATGAGCAGCGCCGGTCGGGCGAGGTGGCGCTTGACCATGTCCGCGACATCTCCTCCGCCGGCGAGGTACATCGCTTCGCCGCGGCGATCGTTCCACAGCCTGACGGCATCCTCGACGCTCGCGGGCGACACGAGCTTGAAGGGACGCGGCTCGTCCAGCTGGAGTTTCATGTCTTGCTCCCCTTGGTCCCGGCCTGACGCGCGGCCTTCAGGGCGTTGTAGACGCGGTCCCAGGTGTAGGGGAGCCCCGGAACCTGCACACCGGTTGCGTTGAGGATCGCGTTGCCGATCGCGGGCGCGGGTCCGAAGATCGGGCTCTCTCCCAGGCCCTTCGCGCCAAACGGCCCGCTGGGTCCCGGTGCCTCGATCAGGATCGGAACCATTTCGGGGTAGTCGAGCGAGGTCGGCGGCCGGTACTCGTGATACGAGGCATTCACGGCGACACTCGAATACGGATCGAGCACGAGGTCTTCGGTCATCGCGAAGCCAAGGCCCTGAATCGCGCCGCCGTGGATCTGTGCTTCTGCTCCGGTGGGATACAGCACGCGCCCGACCTCGTGTGCCACGACCAAGCGCAGCACACTGACCTGGCCGGTCTCCATGTCGACCTCGACCTCGGCGAAGCAGGAGCCCCACGCATTGGTGGAGAGATCGAAGACGTAGCGTCCGAGTCCGACGATACCATCACCTTCCGTCAACAGCTTTTTCGCCGCGAGCTCGGTGGATGCGGTGACCACCATCTCCGGCTTGGGATCCGTCTTTCCAGTGCTCTGGATGAACAACGGGTTCTGGTCCGACTTCTCCCAGTAGGGGCTGAAGTCGGTGCGTGGCGTTGCCAAGCGGGCGAGGGTCCTGAAATCCACACCGCCGGTGCTGCCGCGTCGACGAACCACACCGGACCGTACTTCGAGCCCGTCCTCAGTGGCTCCGAGATGCTTCGCGCCGAGCGCCAGCAGCTGACGCTCACAATCCTTGGCGGCGTTGTACACCGCCTTCCCGTCGCAGTGACACGAACGCGACGCATCGGTCACGTACACCCACGCATCGCGATCGGTATTCGCCCAGGTCACGTCCATGTCGTCGATCGGCACGCCCAGGACTTGCGACACGATGATGGCCATGCCGGTGTGGGCGAGGTTGCCCAAGTTTCCAGTACCCAAGCGGACGTGCACCTTGCCGTTGCGATCGATCCCGACCAGCCCGTCGCTCGCTTCGCGGCCGCTCGGCATGGGACCTTGCATCATGCCGAGACCGCGACGCATGCGGCTGGACTTCGCCGACGGAGGCTGCCAGCGATCCCAGCCGATTCGCTCGGCCGCGCGGCGAACGGTCGCATCGACGTCGGTGTGGGCGTAGGGATGGTCGTTGTTGATGAGATCGCCGGGGCGCTTGGAATTCTTCAGCCGGAACTCGAGCGGATTCATGCCCAGTGCGTGCGCGACCTTGTCCGCGTGCATTTCCTGGGCGAATCCTGCCTGCAAGCCGCCGAAGCCGCGGAATTCGCCGCCATCCTGGTTGGTGGTGTAGACCCCGTAGGCCTCGACGTAGTAGTTGGGCGTCCGGTAGGTGCCGACCAGGCGTTGACCGGCGATGAGCACGACCGCAGGCCCGGACGAGCCGTATC